>JBAXRL010000139.1:0-6812 GCA_037131205.1 Actinomycetes bacterium
GGCCGGAATTCCTTGTCTTCCCTCGCGGCACTACCCCGTCCCGGCGGCTCCGGCGACCGCGCCGTGCGAAGCCTGCGGGCGCGGCGTGGATTCGGGCGGCATCGTCTGAGGGGAGAACAGCTCTTCCTCTCCCATGTTCACCGCGGGTCGCGGAAGCCGCGCGCGAAACTGATCGAGAACCTCCAGTGGGCCGCCGGCGTGCGGTCGTGACCATTCCGCCATCCTCGCGGACTTCCGGCCCTGACGACAGCGCCACGCGGCCGGGACGCCGCGTCCTCCGGCGAACGCCGGCAGGACGACGAAGTACCGGGTCGTCACGGGCTGTACGTGAAGAGCAACGTTGCGAATCGCGACACCACACCCTATGATCACACCGTCTTCGTAAGTATGTAGTAGCCATCGAGCGTGTCGTGGCATCCGTCACGCGAGACCCGCGACGAACCGCTCGACCCGCACATCTGCCCCGACTCCGAGAAACGGTCGGCGGACCACCGGGAGCCTTGCGCCGCACACTCGACTCAGAAGGAGTGGACGATGAAGACGCCCGCGATCGACGCTCCGCGCCACCCAGATGCCCGGCGCCGGTCTCGCTACCGGGGCTGCCTGCTGGGCATCTGCATCGGCGACGCGTTCGGCGCCCCGGTCGAGCTCCACAGGCGAACGGCGATCCTCGAGGCTCACCCCCCGCACGGGGTCACCGACCTGCTCCCCCGCGATGGGCTCCCCGCGGGCTCCTACACCGACTCGTCTACCCTCGCCTGACCGGCCGGCCGTGGTCGCCGGGGCCGGGTGGCGGGCACTTGCCGCAGGCGGGCGGGCGGCCGAGCAGCGGGAGGGGTAGCCGGCGGCCGTGCCGCTCGAAGTCCATGGGCACGGCGTGGAGCTGGGCCGCGGCGCCCCTGCTCACTCGAACTCCTCGGACTCATCGGCGGTATAGAAAAGGTGCAGGTCGTCGCCGGTGAGGACGCTTTGGTCGGTGCTGAGGAGGTACCGCTCCGCGTCTCGCCGGAGCCGGGCGGCATCGACGTCCATGGCGGCCAGCTTCCGCGTCACGGCGTACTCGTGCAGCAGCGCCTTGGCGGCGTCGAACAAGGTCCGGCTGCCGTGAAGGAACACGCCCTCCCGAAGGATCTTGCAGGCCACCATCTCTTTGAAGGCGCCGAAGCCCGCCTGCTCGCGCAGGCGCTGGAACCGTTTGACGATGTAGTCGATCTCCTCCCTGGCGGAAGGATTGATGAGGTGACGGTACTTCTGCTGGTAGATCGATTCGTCGAGCTGCCGCGGCAGAGCGTCCGGCGCCGCATCGTCGACGATGACGACCAGGTCGAGGTCGGAGCCGCGGACCATCTTGCCGGTGCTGCGCTCCGGCCGCGGGACGTCGTGGGCCATCTCGTACACCACGTCCCCGGCGATGAAGACGCAGAAGCGCTGCTCCGGCGTTGGGGCGTCCGCGACCAGGGCGGCGATGCCGGCGACGACGCCGGCCGCCAGGTCGAGCTTGGCCCGGCTGACGGCCTGGATGTGAGCGAGAACCTCCGCGGCTTTGCCGTCGAGCGCGGTGGTGTCGCCGGCAAGCCCCACGACCGAGTACGTCAGAAACTCACGCAGGATCGACGGCGAGAGCCGCGCGAAGCCATCGACCTTGCGATCGAGCCTCAGGTAGCGCGCGCCCACCTTTTTGACCGCCAGGCGACTCGAGAGCATCGCCGCCTTCCAGCAGTCGAAGACCTCGTCCTTCGTCTGCGCCTGCAGTTCGGCTCCCGTGAGTGGGCCGAGCCGCTCGACGAGGCGTTCGACTCTGTCTTCGGTGGTCATGCCCGGCGAGGTCCAGACTCCGTTCCGGCCGGTCGGCGGCCTCGTCGGCTAGCCGACGAGACCGCTGTCAGCGTCCCTGGCGAACACAAGGTCGGCGACGCGTCCGTAAGGCTCGCCGCGGTGATCGACGATCCGGCAACCCCTGGCCGCGACCGCGTCGCGCTCGGCGAGCACCCCGGCGGCCGCGTCTTCATCGAGCACGTAGACGAGATCGCCGCCGCCGGCCGCGTACCGCTGCCCGTAGCTGATGGGCACGTCGCAGGTGACCTCGCCGAGGATGGACTCCGCCACGGGGCCGGTCTTGCGCGGGCCGTTGGCCAGCAACACCACCTTGCGCGCCTCGTAGACCAGCTCCGTGCCCATGGAGATGGCATACCAGGGGCTGTCCTCCTTCGTGGCAAAGTGGCCGTCGGCGACCGCGTTGTCCACCGTGTTGTCGTCGAGCTTCACCAGCAGCACCCGCTTGCCGGCGAACGGGATGCCGCTCTCGTGGAACGCCACGTGACCGCGCCCGCCCACGCCGACGACGTGCAGGTCGATGCCGCCGGCGGTGGCGATCTTCGCGTCGTAGGCGTCGAGCACATCGTCCTTGATCTCCCGCAGGACGCCGCCGGCGCCGGCTTCGATGACGACCGCCTTGCCCTTGTCGGCCCCCTGGAGCTCGTAGTCGTCCGGCTGTCGCTCCAGGGCGGCCACCAGCTCGGGCTGGTCGACGAGCGTCCCCCACGGAACGTTGGTCTCGGCGAACTTCCGTCGCATGAGCGCGAACAGCTCCGTGGTCATGAAGTAGCTGTAGGACTCGCGGTTCAGGGTGCGCTGCTGGGCGTTTTCGCCGGGCAGGCCGACGTACTCGTCCAGGTTGAAGGTGCGGACGCGGCCGGCGTCGAGGCCGCCGGCGTTGAACGCCTTGGCCAGGTGCTTGTACAGGCCCGTGGGCGAGTTGCCGGTAGCCAGCCCGAGCACGTACCCGGGCTTGCTCGCCTGCTTCTCCTCGATGTCGGCGGCGACGATATCGGCGGCCACCGCGCTCATCTGGTCGAAGTCGCTCGTGACATGGATCGTGAACGGCATGTAGGTCCCTTCCTGGACGTTCCCCTTGCGGGTCGTCGGTGCGCTCAGCCGATGGCGTCCTTCACGACGCCGGCGACCAGCTCGCAGTACTTCTCCGTGGCTTCCTTCGTCGGCCCCTCCACCATGACCCGGCACATGTTCTGCGTGCCGGAGTAGCGGACCAGGACGCGGCCTTCGTCCTTGAGCTCGGCTTCGACCTGCGCGATCGCCTGAACGATCTGCGGCACCGTGGCGATGTCGGGCTTGCTCTTCACATCGACGTTAATGAGCTTCTGCGGAAAGACGTCCATCAGCGTGGCGAGCGCGGAGAGCGGCTCGCCGGTCTTGAGCATCGCCGCGAGCAGTTGCAGGGCGGTGAGGATGCCGTCGCCGGTGGTGTGGTGGTCGAGGAAGATCACGTGGCCGGAGTCCTCGCCGCCGATGACCGCGCCCAGACGCTGCATGTCCTCGAGCACGTAGCGATCGCCCACCTTGGAGGCGTGGTGCTTGAATCCGTACTTCCTGCAGGCGACGGTGAGGCCGAGATTGCTCATGACGGTGCTCACGAGCAGGTCGTTCTTCAGCTTGCCTTCTTCCTTGAGCTGCTTCGCGCAGATCATCAGGATCTGATCGCCGGTGATCTCGTGGCCTTGCTCGTCGATGGCGATCAGGCGGTCGCCGTCGCCGTCGAAGGCGAGACCCACAGCGGCGCCCTCGTCCACCACCGCCTTTCTCAGATCGGCGGTGTGCTGGGAGCCGCAGTCGCGATTGATGTTAAGGCCGTCGGGCTCGTTGTGGATGACGGTGAGCTCGGCGCCCAGCTCGGCCAGGGCCTCCGGAGCGACCCTGTACGTGGCGCCCTCGCTGACGTCCATGGCGATCTTCATGCCCTCGAGCGAGAGGCTGCGTGGAAAGGTGTTCTTGAGAAAGACCACGTACCGGCCGTGTGCGTCGGTGAGCCGGTAGGCTCGCCCCATCTCGTGGGAGGGGGGCACCATTTCGGGCAGCCTGCCCCCCAGCATGAGCCCCTCGATCTCCTCTTCCTGCTCGTCGGAGAGCTTGAACCCCGCGCCGGAGAACACCTTGATGCCGTTGTCCTGGTAGGGATTGTGGGAGGCCGAGATGACCATGCCGGCGTCGGCGCGCATGCTCTCGGTCATGAAGGCGATGCCGGGGGTCGGCAGCACGCCGACCAGCAGAGGGTCGCCGCCCATGGACGCGATGCCCGATTCCACGGCGCTCTCGAGCATGTATCCGGAGATGCGCGTGTCCTTGCCGATGACGACCCGGATGGTGTGGCCCTTCTTCCGGAAGACGTACGTGACGGCCTGGCCAAGGGCGAACGCCGTGGCGGCGTCCATGGGGTAGTGGTTGGCTTCGCCCCTGATACCGTCGGTCCCGAACAGCTTACCCATGGCTTCTCCTCCCTGTCAGGAGATCATCAGTCCTTGTCGAAGACACGCAGCGGCTGCAGCAGCGCTCCAGCCTGGCTGCACAACGTGTCGACGACCTGTTGCAGCCACGCGACGCCCAAGGCGGCTACGTCGGGGGGCAGCTTCTTGATGGTCCGCGTGTAGTTGATGAAGTCGGCGGCCGCCTCGACGCCGGCGCCGGCGCCGGCGATCGTTTCATGGAACGCCGCCAGGAAGGCCTCCCTGCCGGCGGCCGGCGGCTCCGCCTTGAACAGGCCGCACACATCGTCGATCCGCGCGCGCAGCGCCTGCCGGCCGGCGTCGGTGGGAGGGACCTTGGCGGCCATCGCCGTGAGTCGCGTGATGCGCTCCCGCCGCGCCAGCGCGAGCATCTCGAGGGCCCCCTCGTAGACGAGGCCGCCCAGCTCCTGGGCGGCGAAGAACGGCCGGCGCACGTGGACGTACCATTGCTCGAGCGCCACGATGTTCGCCAGGTAGACGATGTTGTTGGCGGCGACGCGGGTCAGATCCTGGTATGCGTGCGGGGCGTGATCGCGCTCGAGGCCGGGGTGCGACCTGCTGACGACCAGCTTGCCGTCGGCGGGCACGTCGCGCCGCAGGATGGACCCGGCCGCCGCCACCGTGCCGTAGCCCAGCCGCAGCGGCCCGACGGCGCCGCCCTGGCCGCCGAGGAAGATCCGCGGCTGGTCGAGCATGACGCCGCGCGGCACGTCGCCGAAGAGCGACGCGGTGGTCTTGTCGCCGTCCGGCGTGAAGTTGAAGTGGATGTAGGAGCTGCCCACTTCGCTGTGGTCTTTGCGGCTCGTGCCGCCGGACATGAGGCAGTCGCACAGGTTGACGAGGCTGCCGAGCGTGACGAACGGGAAGAGGATGGTCTGTTTGAGGCCCACGCAGTGCGCGCCGTTGGCCTCCTCCTCGAGGAGGCAGCCGTCGCGCACCTGCGCCGCCGGACCCATGTTCGCCTTCTCGAGGAGGACCGACCTCTTGAAGGAGCCGCCCTTGAGCTCGACGTCGGGGCCCAGATAGCAGTCGTCGATGGTGACGGGAGCCTCGGCGCCCAGCGTGACTCCGGCGGAGATCACCGTCGCGGCGCCATAGATGCGGCAGCCGGGATAGAGGGTGACGCCGTGCCCCGAGATGCGCTCGAGAGCCACCTCGGGGCCTATGTCCAGAGTCAGGGGGTTCGGTATGTCGACCCCCTTGTCCATAAGCTGCACGATGGCGTCGTGGCTTCTTGGCTGCAATTGCCTTGGCTCGTGGTGCATGGTCCGTTCTCGATCGATCGGCGGTTGTCGGATGGTCTCGCCGCGGAATGCCGAGCGAGACTGACGCGCACACTCGCGCAACGAGGGTCGTGTGTCAAGCGCGCCGGGCAAGGCTGGCGGGAGTTTCCCCGCCAACGCGTTGTTGAGTCGCGAAAGTGCTGCTGTTGCGCGGTTTTCTGGGCGCCTGGTCATGGCGCCAGTTGGAGTACCCGGCTCAGCGCCTGGGCGCGAAGGCGCTGAGGTTGAAGACGTCGCGGAGGCGCTGTTGGGTGGTGTCGGTGATGACGCGCTGCGCGCGAGGCCTGCCCTTCTTGCCGGCGGGGTAGAGCAGGACGGTCTCCTGGACGCCGGCGAGAGCGGCGAGCAGTTCGCGGACGCTGAGCTCGAGGCCGCCCTGGTGGGCCTCGCGGCGCATCGGGTGGGCGACGACCTCAGCGACGCTCCACTCGTCCTGGTCGGTGACCAGCAGGCGTTTGCCGAAGCACGACCATCCCCTTCGCACAGGCGCCGGTGAGCCACGAATGGGGGGCGCGGCGGGCGCACAGCCGGCAGCGCTCCCGGCGGGCGCGACCGGCGGGCGGGCGCGCGGCTGCGGCGGCCTTCGAGGCCGCCGCCAGAGCGGCCATCCGGACGCACGGCCATCCCACCAGCGACGCAAGCCCCCGGGTTCCTCGCGCTGCTGATCGGCCATCTGGTGAACGGCCTCGGGCTGCCGGCGGCCACCGCCTCCCCGCGGCCGAGCCTCTCCGGGCGCCTCACCCCTGCTTCTTCCTGGATCGCGGTCTCTTGCGGGTCGGCGGAGGAACCTCGACGGCGTCGCCGACAAAGGCTCGCCCAGCGGCCGTCCGCCTCACGAACAGGCGGTCGTCGCAGACGAGCGCGACCACCTTGTGGCCGCGGTAGATCGCATACTCGCCGAACATCTTTCGCGACGAGCTCCGTCCGGCCGCGCCGATCTGATCGCAGACGTACTCGACAAATCCCGGGTCCGAGGCCATTCCTTCGCTCCTTCTCCGCCGGGACTCTACCACCGCGGCCGGTTGCCGCGGGGCGGCGATCCGCTCCCGGTTCGTGCCACTGTCGGCGCTTCGATAGACTCCCGTTCCCGGGCTTGCCGTAAACGCGCTTCCAGTGCAGGGAGGATCATGCTGAATGCCTTGATCGACGCGATGGCGGATGCCATTCAGGAAGTCCGGAAGATGCCGGAACAGACCGTTCAGGTCTTTCACCACAACGATTCCGATGGGCT
>JBAXRL010000140.1:0-6810 GCA_037131205.1 Actinomycetes bacterium
CCCGCTCGGTCCACGAACGCCCCGCACGCACATCCCTGGCGGGATAGGCCCTTACCCGCTGGCCCTCACGATACACCCGCGCCAGTCGGGTGGAGCGCCCTGTTGGGCGCCCCCACGGCTAGCTCGCCTCGGCACGCACCCGGACCTCGCGCTCGAGGCGCTCACCGAGCTCGTCGGCGGCGACGTCGAGGTCGTGGTCGGCCTGCAGGCCGAGCCAGAACTGCGGCGTCGTGCCGAAGTAGCGGGCGAGGCGCAGAGCGGTCTCGGCGGTGACGCGGCGCTTGCCGAGGACGATCTCGTTGATGCGTCGCGGATGCACGCCGAGGGAGAGCCCGGGGCGGTTCTGGCTGAGGCCCAGCGGCCGCAGGAACTCCTCGAGCAGCACCTCGCCCGGGTGCACCGGAGCGAGCCTCTGGTCGGACATCGTCACCCCTTTCAGTGGTAGTGGCAGATCTCGACCTCGTGGGCGTCGCCACCTCGCCAGACGAAGCAGATGCGCCACTGGTCGTTGATGCGGATGCTGTGCTGGCCGGCGCGGTCGCCGGTGAGCCGCTCGAGGCGGTTGCCGGGGGGCTGCGCAGGTCGATCACATCGTGCGCGTTGGCGAGCATCCGCAGCTTGCGCAGCGCGACAGCCTGGATGTCGTTCGGCAGGCGCCGAGAGAAACGGCGGCCAAACACCTTCTCTGTCTCGGCGTCGCGGAACGACTTGATCATGACGCCATGGTATAACGCGCCGCGCTATACGTGAAGGGTGACGATGGCTCTGCAGCAACGCGTGGGGTGGGTGCATCTAACGTTGTGCGGGATAACCCGTGAGCGAAGCGAATCGGGTTGATCCCGTTGTTAGACCTTCGCCGGTGGCAGTCCAACCGCGTAGTCGGCCAGCGGCAATGTACTTCCTAGCTTCGACAGCCGGAGTTCGTAGACTCCGGGTGTCGACTCCAAGACCCTCAGGTGATAGTTGTGGCCGGAGCCGTCTGGTTTCACAGTTGTGTTGAAGTGGTCGAGATGCTCGGTCACCACACTCAGCGGCAGCACGAAGGCAATGCCGAGACCGACACAGCCGAGGACGAGGCGCGCCTCATCGCCACCGAGCAAGAACTCATGCCACGGCAAATGGTATGCGTACCAGAACCCACCAGAACCGTAGTCACCGTACATGCGTGACACCGTACATGCGACCCTGTAGCGCTTGGAAGGATCCCAGTACAGGGCTCGCGTCCGTTTGACGAGGCTGACACCGAGCCGATTCTCAACTGCAGCGATCGCGCGGGCGCGCGTCTCATTGATTAGCTCCCGAGGAATCAGCTGCTTCGGGCCGCGCGCTTCGCCTTCCTGATCGTCAGATTCATCGTGCACGCCGGACTCGGCGGCAACCGCGGCTTCCACATCCTGTGTGGTCGCGAACACCACGTCGATGAGTTGGTCGACTCGGGTGTATTCGACGGGCGTGAGCAAGCGTCGGATGACCTCTGCCGTTTCCTGGCGCTCAGCACTTTCCTTGATCTCGACGAGCTTCAGCAGAGACGCCACTCCGATTATCCGGATGTCCCAAGCGTGACGAGATCCGCGGACCTGTGCTTCGAGTTCGCCGGTGTCCTCTCTGCCCACCACGATAAGAATCGAGCACGGCGTCGTGATCTCACCCGACGCCAAGAGACGGTCTCTGTACCCTGCGACCGTATCCAAGGCCAGCCGGTATGCATCCGTAGTCTTGACCTCAACGACGAGATCCTGCCCCGAGGGGTCGCGCCAGATGCCGTCGTAGCCAACCATATTCTGCCCGCCCTGGTAACGTCCGTTGACAACCTCGTACTCAAGGCGACGACCCAGTTCGTTGACCACGTCCTGAAGAACCTGTCCGCTCTTCGTGAAGGACTCCTCAAGGCATTGCGTTGCATAGGTGCTGAGCTGACCGGTGCTGGCGATGGTGAGGAACTCGCGGAGCTCACGCTGGGCATCGCTGCCCTCGCGGAGCTTCCCGTCACCCGACATGGCAACAATCTGCGCGATGGTGAGCTGCTGCACGCCATCTGGGTTGCTCTCCATGAAGCTGATCAGCGGCATACGGCCCCCATCTCGATAGGTCTAACAAGGATTGTGCAGTCTGCGTATGACCCCAGATACAGACTGCTCCTTTCTGCGTAGGACGCTACCACCGAAATCGGAGGGAGGCCAGAAGAACCTGCACCGCGAGGCTCTTTCGCTCCCGCGGCGGATCACGGGAAGGCGGCGATCGCGGTCCATGTATGCCGCCTCACAGACAGTCGATCGGGCTGCGCACTCCCTGGCCGGCGCGGTTCAGCACGTGGGTGGAGATCATGGTCGTGCGCACGTCCTTGTGGCCGAGAAGCTCCTGGATGGTGCGGATGTCGTAGCCCGCCTCGAGCAGGTGGGCCGCGAAGGAGTGGCGCAGGGTGTGGCGGCTGGCGTGCTTGACGATGCCGGCGCCGCTGCGGGAAGACCCGTCGCCGGCGCCGGTCGGACGGGGCGTCCGGGTACTTGCGCGCGAGGGCCTCCGGCAGCGCGACGCTGCCCCAGCCGTCGGCGAAGTCGCGCTGGTGGGTGGCTCGCGCCGTCGTGAGCTGAGGCTCGGGCGGCGGTCGTGCGCGTGCGCGGTAGCATCGTTACGCCGTCCTTGCCGCCCTTGCCGTCGCGCACCACGATCTCGCCGCGCCTGAGCTCGAGGTCGAGGGCGCGCAGGCGCAGGCGCTCCATCAGGCGGAGCCCCGTGCCGCACATGAGCGAAGCCATCAGCCACAGGTCGCAGCCGAGCACGCCGAGGACGGCCTTCACCTCGTCGCGCGTGAGGACCACAGGCAAGCGTCCTGCCCCGCGGCGCGCACCTCGACCGCCACGCACGACAGCGTCGCTCCGCGGCTGGGCAGGGTCGGCTCGTCCGAGGTGAGGACGTTGGCGGCCCCGGCCGCGTCGCGGCCGGCGTCGTCGAAGTGCGCTTCGACGCCGGCCGTGAGGGCCACGACGCCGGGCATCACGTCCGCGGTCACGCGCGCGGGGCAACGCACGCGGCCCTGCGCGCTCCGCACCTCGACGCGCGCGCCGTCCTTCACCTCGCGCGCGGCGGCGTCGTGCGGGTGCATCCACAGGGCGCGCTCGTCGCGCTGCCGGAACCAGGGCAGCGCGCCGAGCTGCGAGTGCACGCGCAGGCGCGCCTTGGGGGTCACGAGGCGTAGGGGCAGCCCCTCTGCCTGCGCCCGCAGGCGCGCTTCGGGCACCGCGGGCAGGCCGGCGGCCACGCAGGCCGCGCCGCTGAGCTCCACCTTGCCGGACGGCGTGCGCAGCGGGTGCGCCGCCGGGTCGGCGGCGAACGCGGCGAGGCCGACGCGTTCCTGGTCGGCGCCGAAGTGGATGCCGGTGCGGCGGAACTTCTCGTCGTCGGGGATCTCAGACCGTGCCACGAAGGCGCGCAGCCAGGCGTCCTCGTCCTTGCCCTCGGTGAACGCGTCCCCGCAGCCCAGCAGCTCCGCGACGTCGGCGAGGATGTCGTAGTCGCTGCGCGCCCCGCCGAGCGGCTCGACCGCCTTGTGCGAGAACATCACGAAGTTGGCGAGCGTGAACACGATGTCGTTGCGCTCCAGCCAGTGAGTGACCGGCAGTACCACGTCGCACTGGCGCGCCGTGGCCGTCAGGAAGAGGTCGTGGCACACGGAGAAGTCCAGGGCCTGCAGAGCGCGCACGCTCTTGGCCACGTCGGCGGCCTGACACACGTAGTTGCCGCCGACGTTGAGCGCGGCATGGATCTCGGGGTAGCCGCCGGCGCGGCCGAGCAGCACGGCGTCGGCCCAGTCGTTGGCGGGGATCGTCGTCGAGGCCGGGTGGGGCGGCACCGGGATGCTGCCGACGTCGGGTTCGGGCAGGCCGCCCCAGTTCTGGGCGCCGGAAGTACCGCCGCGGCGGCCGAGGTTGCCGGTGGCCACCTGCAGGGCGATCGCGAGGCGCACCGCCTCTTCCCCGCCCCAGACGCGCTGGATCGAGAGGCCCGGGAGCAGCGCCGCAGGCCTGCGGCAGCCGTACTCGCGGGCGAACGCGGCGATGTCGGCGGCCGGCGTGCCGCAGACCTGCGCGGCCCACGCCGGCGTGGCGGCCGGGCCTCCGGCCCAGCCCAGCACGCGCCGGCGCAGCGCCTCGAAGCCGGTGGCGTGCGCGGCGATGAACGGCTCGTCAATCAATCCCTCCGTGACGAGCACGTGCAGCACGGCCAGCATCAGCGCGCTGTCGGTGCCCGGCCGCACCGGCAGCCACTGCGTGCCCAGTTGCTTCGCCGTCTCGGTGCGCCGCGGGTCGATGACGACGACCGGCACGCCGCGCCTCTTCGCCTGGCGGAGCCGGGCGCGCCACTCGCAGCCCATGATGCAGTCCATCGGGTTCAGGCCCCACAGGACGATCATCTCCGAGTGCTGCAGCGTGGCCGGATCGACGCCCGGCTTGTCCCGACCCAGCACGACCGGCTGCACGTACCTGGCCGCAGCCGAGCTGTAGCTGTCGGACTCGCCGACGTGCCCGCCGATAAGGTTGAGAAAGCGTGCGTTGAGCTCGCCGGTGTTGTGCAGGGCGCCGCGGCACGAGCCCGATCCTCCCAAGGCGAGGATCGCGCCGTCGCCGTGCTTGTCGCGGACCGCCTGGAGGCCGTCGGCGACCCTGCGTATGGCCTCCGGCCAAGTGACCGCGCGGAACTGCCCCGAGCCGCGTGGCCCGCTGCGCACAAGCGGCTGCGTGAGGCGGTCCTCGGCGTACAGCTGGCGCGCGGCCTGAAAGCCCCGCGGACAGCCGCGCAAAAAGGGACCGCCGGCCGGATTGTTGCCGATGCGCACCACGCGGCCGCCCTCGACGGTCGCCAGCAGCGGGCAGCCGCCGCCGCAGTCGCGGTTACAGGCGACGGGCAGGCGAACGGTCATCGGAGCCTCCGGGGCGTGACTGGCAGGTAGCCCGGATGGTAGCACGCGGCCGCGCCGGGTCCGCGGCCGAGGCCGAGGCCGGCGTCGCCGGCCGCGCCGGGTCGGCGGCCGGGGCCGGCGTCGCCGGCTGCGCCGGCCGCTCGCTTCAGCCGCCCGCCGCCCAGGCCATCGCCGCCGCCTGCCGGTCGATGGCGAACACGCGCAGGCGGCCGCCCATCATCCAGCCGAAACCCTTGACGGCGCGTTCGACCCAGTCACGATCGGTCACCACGGCGCAGCGCTCGCACTTCTTGAGATGGGGTAACACGACGCCCATGTCGCCCAAAGCTCCACCGCCCGAAGACCCCTCGTACTCAGGGCCGATCTCGAGGACCAGGCGGATCTTGCGACCGCCGGCGAGCGCCCGTTCGAGAGCCGGCTTCAGGACGTCCTCGTAGTCCTTCGCGTCGACCTCGCCGACCGCCTTGAAGGCGAGCACGCCGGCGGGCGCACCGTCGATGATCTGGATCATGGCGTTCCTCCCTGTATTGACAGACAGGCGATGCGCCATGTGCACGCGCCGCGTCGAACACCACCCTACTCGGCGATCCGTCGCCATGCACGTTTGCCGCCTCGTCTGCCGCGGCGTAGGATGCTGACATGATTCGCCTGGAGGACATCAAGAAGCTGAGTGTCGGGGAACGCATCCGGTTGGTGGAGGACATCTGGGACACGATCCCAGCCGGCACCGACGATATCCCCCTGACCGAGACCCAGAAGAATGAGCTTGAGCGGCGGCTCCAGCTTCTCGAGTCCGACCCTCAGGGCCGGCCCTGGAGAGAGGCCATCGACAGGATCCAAGCTTCGCACTGATGCTCGTCCTCACGCCGGAGGCAGAGGCCGACATAGACGAAGCCTGCCGCTGGTACGGCCAACGCGGATCTTGCTTGGGCGACGCCTTCCTGCAGTCCGCGCGGGCCGCGCTGTCATCTGTCGAACAGTTCCCCGAAGGGTACCCTCAGGTCTACCGCTCGACGCGGAGAGCGCTCCTGCGCCGGTTCCCCTATGGGCTCCTTTACTCGCGATCGGATGACACGTACTACGTCTTGGGTTGCTTCCACACCAGCCAGGATCCATCTGCGTTGGAGCGCCGGCTCGACCTCTGACGGCGTTGAACGCGCGCGCTCATCCGTCCCCGGCGAGTGGTACCGTGCGGACACTTCGGCCGAGGAGGGCACCGCTATGCTTCAGGAGCTCAATCCCGAGCAGTTCGCCGCCGTGCAGCACGGCGATGGGCCGCTGCTCATCGTCGCCGGCGCCGGCACCGGCAAGACGGCCACGCTCGTGCATCGCGTGGCGCACCTCATCGAGCGAGGCGCCGACCCGCGGCGCATCCTGCTGCTCACGTTCACGCGCCGCGCCGCGGCCGAGATGCTGCGGCGCGTCGAGGCGGTGCTGGCGGTCTCGGGCGACGGTCGCGGCGGCAACGGCTCAGGCGGCGCCTCCGCGCGCGTCTGGGGCGGCACCTTCCACGCCACGGCCGCCCGCCTGCTGCGCATCCACGCCCGCGACATCGGCATGCAGCCGGACTTCACGATCGTGGACAGGGGCGACGCGGAAGACCTCATGCACGTCGCCCGCACCGCGCTCGGCCTCGGCCGCGGCGGCGCCCGCTTCCCCCAGAAGTCCACCTGCCTCGATGTGTACTCGCGCTGCGTCAACGCCCAGCTGCCGCTGAACAAGGTGCTGCACACGGCGTTCCCCTGGTGCCTGCCGGCCGAAGAGGGCCTGGCCCAGCTCTTCGCCCGCTACACCGACCTCAAAGAGGAGCAGCAGGTGCTCGACTACGACGACCTGCTGCTGTTCTGGCGCGGGCTCCTCGCCGATCCCGCCGGCGGCGCCCGCGTGCGCGA
>JBAXRL010000141.1:0-6797 GCA_037131205.1 Actinomycetes bacterium
CGCAGGCGCCAGCCCAGGCTCTTCGGCGCGCCGTCGATGGCGGCGATCAGCCGGGCGATGCCGTGACGCACGCGCGCCACCTGCGCCTCGCCGAGGTCGAACGTGGACGCGCGTTCACAGGCGCGATGCAGGTTCATGGCGACGTCGTAGAAGAGGCCCCAGTCGGCGCCGCACAGCTCGCCGATGTAGCGCGCGTTGATCAGCCCGGGCGCGTCCTCATCGCCCACCTCACCATCGCCGAGCAGGGTGACGATGTCGCGCAGATCCTTTTCCTCCAGGCGGAAGATCTGCAGCTTGGTGAGCAGTAGGTCGCTCAGCGAGACGGTGTAGGGCTCGATCTCGAGGCGCCCCGCAAGGGCGATGTCGTGGTCCATGCGAAAGGCGCCGTGGAAGACGTCGATGTGGTCGTCGGCGTGGGCGCGGCCGCCTCCCACGCCGCCGGCGTGCGCGCAGGTGCGCACGAACTGCAGCTCGGCGTTGGCCGGCGCCGTGCTCACGGCGAAGTTCTCGGCGTAGCCGAAGCCGGCGAACACCGGCACAAGCCTGCGCGCATGCTTTGCCGGCGCGACCATGTCGAGGTCGGAGTGGTCACGCTCGCAGAACTCCGCGCTCCGGCAGTGCTCGCGCACGGCCAGGCCCCCAAGCAGCCTCAAGGTGAGGCCCTTGGAGCGCGCCGCGTCGACCAGCCGACGGCCCTCGTCCAGCATGTCGTGACGCACGCGCTCCCCGGCCAGCGCCGCGGCTGTCGGTTCGATGCCCATGCCCTGTTATCGCCTGTGGGGACCGGCGACAAACGACACGCCGTCACTCCGCCTGACGGATGCGGCGCTCCGCGACACTCACGATGAGTCGCAGCGCCCGGAGCGCGTCACGGGCGTCTGTCTTCGGTCCTCGGACTCTGTGGGGCGTCGCGGTGTAGGCTTGCAGGGCGGGCGGCGCGCCCGGTCGGGCCGCCTTGCTTGCCCGACCGCGTCGCCGCCCTCCGCCTTGAGGGCACGTCGCCGGCCGCGGCGACAGGAGCGGTCCACGGGAGAAGCATCGGACACGGAGGGGCAATGAGACGGCGCATCTTCATCCTCGTCACGGCGCTGGCGCTGGTGGTCACACTCGCGGTGGGAGTGTTGTACGCCGTGGCGGCGACCCCGGTCGCGGAGCCGACAATGAAGGTCATCGTTGTCTACAAGAGCCGCGGCGACGCCAAGGCGCTGGTCCGCGAGCTGGCGGCCCGCGACTCCACCGGCATCTACCGCTTCCGCCTCATCCCCGCGGTCGCGGCGACGGTCTCAAAGAGCACGCTCGAAGCTCTGCGCGCGGACGCGAGCGTCGCCGGCGTCTACCCCGACAAGAAGATCGCGCCGCCCGTGGGCCCGCCCGGGGCGGACGGCGCCACGGGCGCGGGCGCGGCGTCGGACGCCGCCGCCGCGTCGGCCGCCGCCGCAGCCTCCGCGCCGCTCGAGTCGGAGGCATTGCAGCTCACGCATGCGGAGGACGCCTGGAAGATAACGGTCAAGGGCCAGCCGGTGATGGGACAGGGGATCCGCGTCGGCATCACCGACACGGGCACCGACCCCACGCACCCGGACCTCGCGGCGGCGATCGAGGACTATCGCGACTTCACCGGCAGCGGCCTGCAGGACCGCAGCGGTCACGGCACCGCGTGCTCGAGCTGCGTCGCCGCGCAGGGGCTGCCCGTCTTCAACCCCCAGACGGGCACGACGATGCGCTACGCCGGCATGGCGCCCAAGGCCAGGATCCTCATGGCCAAGGTCGGCGACCTCGGGGGCGGAACCGACTCGCAGTTCATCCGCGGCATCGAGTGGCTCGTGGACGAGCAGGTCGACATCATCTCCGACAGCTGGGCCGGCTTCGCGATCCCCCAGGACGGCAACGACCCCGTCTCCATGGTGGTCAAGGCCGCCATCGACGCCGGCATCGCCTACTGCGCCTCCGCGGGCAACGATGGACCCGGCCAGGGCACGCTCGGGACGCCCAGCGTCGTCCACGGCGTCTTGACCGTCGGCGCCAGCACGGGCAACCGCGAGTACTCGCAGATCCGCTTCCTCACCCGTCCGGGCGCCTACAAGGGCGACCAGGTGATCTGCTGGTCGAGCCGCGGCCCCACGTCGCAGGGCTACGTCAAGCCCGACATCATGGCGTTCGGCGCCTACGGCTGGGCGCTGGCGCCGATGGCCGGCGACGCCTCCGGCAACGTCGGCATCCGGGGGTTCGGCGGCACCAGCATGGCGGCGCCGGTGTGCGCCGGCGACCTCGCCCTGGCGCAGTGCGCCTGGAAGCTCGCGCACCCCGGTCGGGAGCTGCCCTCGCCGTCCTACTGGAAGAAGCTGCTCGCGAGCACGGCCACCGACCTCGGCTATCCGGCGCTCGACCAGAGCAGCGGCCTGGTCAACGCCGAGGCCGCGGTCAAGGCGGTCCTCGGGCAGGGCAAGTCGATGCTCGTCTCGGTCGCCGGCGACAAGGCGAGCCCCAGCAGCTGGTCCGTGCGGCTGGGCGGCGGCGCCACGGCGTCCACGACCGTCTCCGTCGCCAACACCGGCGACTCCACGGAGCGGATCTCCTTCACGTCGCGGGCGTTCGTCGCCGACGAGGCGGAGACCATCACCGAGGACATCACGCTGCAGAAGGCCGACGGCTTTCTGCACACCGCGACGATCGACGTCCCCAGCGGCGCGCAGTTCATCGAGACCCGCCTCACCTGGCCTTCGGGTCCGGACGTGGCGATGCGCACGGCGATCTACGACTCGGACGGCAGCTTCATCACGTACTCTCCGACCAGCGGCGGCTACGGTCACCTTGCCCTCGCGCAGGTCTCGCTCACCGGCCCAGCCGACCAGCGTCCCGTGGTGACCGCCGGCGCGCCGTGGGAGCTGGACATCTTCCCGCGCGCCTCGATGCCGCCGACCGGCGAGACCCAGGTCGTGCACCTGCAGGTGAAGTTTTTGCACAAGACCACGTGGCCGGCGCTGAAGACCTCGCGGTCGCGGGTCACGCTCAGGCCCGGGCAGACCGCCAGGGTCGGCGCGACGGTTCGGGCTCCGGCCGCCGCCGGCACTTCGTTCGGCGGCCTCGTGGTGAGCAACGGCGCCACGCGGACCACGATCCCCGTGGCCATCAGGACGCCGGTCGCGCTCACCGACGGCCGGGGCGCGTTCGGCGGCGCCATCACGGGCTCGACGCGCCAGTACCGGGGCGGCGAGAACTACTTTTTCGACTTCACCGTCCCGGAGGGGACCGGCTCGGTCTCGGCCTCGCTGACGTGGCCCGACCAGGGCAACCTCGTCAACCTGTACCTCGTCGATCCCGGAGGCGCCGTGCGCAACGCCAAGGGCGGCGACCTCGATCTTTTTCAGATCGTGCAAGGGCTCGTGCCGGCCGCGGCCTTCACCCACACGGCCGAGCAGATGATCTGGGACTCCCCCGAGCCCGGCGCCTGGCAGCTCGTCGTTTGGGCTCCCGGCTACTCAGGCGACGCGTTCGCCGAGTCGTTCAGCGGCGCCATCGACCTCGGCGGGGATCCCTTCGCCGGCGTGACCTGGACGACGGTCGCGGGGCCCGGCGCCACGCTCACCCGCGACTTCACCGTCGGCGACCCGGGTCCGACTTCCCTCGACGTGTACGCGGAGAGCCAAGCGATCTGGAACGGGATGCGCCAGTCCGCGCTCGTCACCCTCGACCCCTTCACGGGCACTCTGAAGGCCGGCGCGGACGACTACGGGGCCAGGTACTCCTTCGACGTGCCGCAGAACGTCTCGCTGCTCACCTGCTCCGCGACGTGGCTGAGCGCTCCCGGCACGCTCGTCGACCTGAGCCTCTACGGCCCCGGGGGGAACGCCAGGGCGACAGCCCTGGCGACCACCGACGCGGGCAACTACGCCATCGTCGGCGATCCCATGGCGGGCGCCTGGCTGGCGGTCATCGGCTACGGCGATCCCAGCCTGCCGGCGCCGACCGCCGACTTCACGCTGACCGTCGAGTACGCGGCGCCAACCCCTGTGGTCGGCTTCTCCTCATCCGCCGTCTTCGACGACCCGCTGACGCTCGATGCCGGCGGGTCGGGCACGATCAACGCCACGATCCGCGTGCCCGCGGACGCCCAGCCCGGCGCCGTGATCGAGGGCAGGGTCGATTTCTACACCGTCGCCGATGGGATCGAGGTGGCCGGCGGCGACCGTCTGGGCTCCGTGCCGATCTCGATCACCGTGCGGTAGACGCGCACGACTCGAGCCCGGCGACGCAGGCACGGCCGCCGAGCCCGGCGCTCCGGCTGCCCGCCGGCGGGCAGGTCTGGCGCGGCTCAAGAACGGCGCCTCGCGTGCCGATACATGAGCTGCCGACCAGATGCTGGTGACCTTCGCGCGCGCGTACCTCACGGACGGTGCCCAGCTCGCGCCCTCGATTACGCCGTTGACTTCGTCGACGGACCAGGAGTGATGAAAGGAATCGCCATGAGATGCACCCGTGCCGCCCTGTTTGTTGTCGTGTGCGTGCTTGCGATCGTCGCACTCGCCGCGCCCGCCGCGCCCGCCGCGCCGGTGGCCGGCGGCACGCTCGCCTACCAGCTGAGCAGTCAACCCGCCGGCATCGACCCGCTGTACGCGGTCGACTCTCAGGCGGCCGTCGTCGTCGACGCCCTCTTCGACGGTCTCACCAGTTGGGACGCCCAGACCTCGGCCGTGCTGCCGGCGGCCGCCTCCTCCTGGGACGCGAGCGCGAAGGTCACGGTCTGGACCTTCCACCTGCGCGCCGACGCGCAGTTCAGCAACGGCACGCCGGTCACCGCGCAGGACTTCAAGTTCGCCTGGGAGCGGCTCTTCGCGGGCCCCGTCGATGGCTGGGCCGGCTACCTGCTGGGCGACGTGAAGGGCGCCGCGGCGATGGCCGCCGGCAAGGCCAAGCACCTGAGCGGCGTGGTCGCCAAGAACAAGACCACCCTGGTGGTCAAGCTCAGGACGCCGTTCGCCGACTTTCCCTCGACGGTGGCCAACCCGAACCTGGCGCCGGTGCCGCGTGGCCTGCTGAGCACGGCCAAGAAGGCCGCCCAGTTCCGCAACGCCCCGGTCGGCAACGGGCCGTTCATGCTCGCCGAGCCGTGGAACCGGCAGAGCACGGTCAGCCTGGCGCCCAACCCCGGTTACTACGGGACAAAGCCTCACATCGCCGGCATCACCTTCACCGTGATCGAAGATCCCGCCAGCGCCTACGCGCAGTTCCAGGCCGGCACGCTCGACGTGGCCAGTTTCCCGGCCGCCTCGCTGGCGGAGGCCGAGACCGCCTACGGCACGAGCGCCGACGGCTTTACGGCGGAGCCGGGCCATCAAGTCGTCAGCGGGCCGATCGCCAGTGTCCTCTTCTGGGTCTTCAACACGAAGATGGCGCCGCTGGACGACGTGCTGGTGCGGCGCGCCTTCTCCCTGGCTCTCGACCGGACGAAGCTGGCCGCCGCCGTCTCCACGACGGGGGTGCAGGCTCCGGCCACCGACATGCTCTCACCCGGCGTGCCGGGGTACGTGCCCGGCCAGTGGCTCTTCGCGAAGCTCGACCTGGCGCAGGCGGCGGCGCTTCTGACCGAAGCCGGCTTCCCCGGCGGCGTGGGCCTGCCCGAGATCACCTGCCTATACACAGACCTGACCACCGAGTCCGAGTTCACTACGGACCTCGCGGCCATCGGCGTGACGGTGAAGCTTGTCAAAGTGAGCCAGGCTCAGTTCTGGGGGAAGTGGTATAGCGGCAAGTTCATGACGTTCCAAGGCGGATGGATCGACGACGCCCCGACCGCCGACAACGTCCTCTACAACCTCTTCTACGGCCCGCTCAACCAGTCGGGCTCGTTCTACGACGATCCGGCCGTCAACGCCTCGTTGCGCAAGGCGCGCGAGACGCTCGACACCGCGGCCCGGGTGGCGGCCTTCCGGAGCATGGACGCCACGATCGCCGACGACGTGCCGGTGACACCGATCGCCCACCTCGGCCGTACCGCGGTCTGCTCCGCCCGGCTGCACGAAGCGGTGCTCAGCCCGATGAACCTGTTCGACTTCACGAGGGTCTGGATCGAGTAGCCGACTGCCGATCCCTTGACTGGCGCCGCGCCGGGACGGCTGACGAGGAGCGCCATGACAGAGGAGCCGACCAACGAGGCCGGGGAGGAGACGCTCGACCCGCATGACTGGGCGTCCATGCGCGCGCTGGGCCATCGCGCGCCCGGCCTCGACGACGCCGAGCGAGCTCAGGCAGATGCGCGCCCTGCGGCGGGTCCCACGGCCGCGGCGCGCCATGCCCGCCCGAGGCCCTGCTCAGAACGGCCCCTGCCTCCGCGCCACCACGAGACCGGCGCCCCATCCGGGCGCCCGCCCGCCACCCGACATGCTGACCGCCTTCTCATCCAGGCCACTCTTCACGAGGAGCCAGGAGATGATCGGGTTCGAGCTCCACATCTCGCCGGCTCTGAGCGCGTTGCACCCCCACACGGGCGTCGGCGCTTGCGGCGCCAGACGAAGCAGTCGCCGAGCGCAACCCTCGTCCTCGCTCGGGCGCTGAGGGTGTCGACCGCCTCGCCGAGGTCGGGGATGCCTCAGTCCCTCCGGCACGTGTACCACAAGCGCCGAGAGATAGAGGTCGAGGGGGCGCCGGCCTGCGAGCAGGGCCGACACGGCCTCGAAGACCTTACCGTTGAGTCGCACCGAGCGACCTCCGGCACGGGCGCGTGGCGGCGCGGAGCGTCTCTTCAGGCAGAGGCGCCGGCCCGTCGTGCGAAGCACTCGGGGCGGGCCGGCGCCTGGTCT
>JBAXRL010000142.1:0-6746 GCA_037131205.1 Actinomycetes bacterium
CGTGCGCGAGCGGCGCCCGTCGATCTGGTACCGCGACGACCCCGAGCTGCCGGCGGGCGAGCTCGCCAACATGGACGAGTGGGGGGAGCTCTCCAACATGAGTCTGCCGCTGGTGTACAGAGGCGCCGTCATGGGCCTCATCGATGTCGGCGAGAGCCGCCGGATGCGGCGCTGGAGCGAGGACGACAAGCGCGTTCTGCAGGCCATCGCCGATCACGCGGCCATCGCCATCGTCAACGCGCGCGCCTACACCAGGCTGGAAGAGCAGGCCATCACCGACGGGCTCACCGGGCTGTTCAACCGCCGCTGCCTCAACGACCGTCTGCGTGAATGCGTGGCCACGGCGCGGCGCTATCGACAGGCGCTCTCTGTGCTGATGCTGGACGTGGACGATTTCAAGAGGTTCAACGACACCTTTGGCCACCCTCAGGGCGACATGGTCCTCGTGGAGATCGCCGGACTGGTGCGCCGCAGTGTGCGCATGGACATCGACGTGGTCACGCGCTACGGCGGCGAGGAGCTCGCCGTGATCCTGCCGCAAACGCCGGCGACCGAAGGCGAGCCGTCGCCCGCCGAGGTGGTCGCCGAGCGGATCCGGGCCATTGTCGCCGCGCATCGCTTCGAGGGCGTTCCCGGGCGCCGCGAGGAGCAGGTCACGGTCAGCATCGGGGTCGCCGGCCTCGGCGATGGCGCCGGGAACCCCGAAGAGCTGCTCGCCGGCGCGGACAAGGCCCTGTACCTGGCCAAGTACCAGGGCAAGGACCGCGTCTGCGTGTTCAGGGTCTGAGGCGCGGCGCGAGCGGCGCGCGGTGGGTCGCCGCCGCCCGCCTCTGGCATTCGTCGCCGGAGTGCGATACACATGGGGACCAACAGGTCAGGGGGTCGCGGATGAGTGAGGCAGCAGACCGGAGGGGCCGCGGGGCAAGCCTGGGCGTCGGCGCGGACCATGCGGCGGCCAGCCGCATCGCGGCGCTGGAGAAGATCGTGGAGCAGTACAAGGTGCTCCTCGAGACGAGCGCCGCGATCACGACCAGCACCGACCTCGAGGAGACCCTGGGCCTCATCACGAGCCTCGTCACGGAGCGCCTGGACGTGGCCTGGTGCGACCTCTACGACTACGAGGCCGTCGCCGACGAGTTCGTGGTGATCGCCTTCTATCAGCTTCCCGAGCTGCGCATCGACTCGTCGGAATGGATCGGCACGCGCTACGACTCGAGCAAGTGGAGCGACCTCGACGCCTGCGTGAAAGAACGGCGCCCGTCGATCTCGTACCGCGACGACCCCGAGCTTCCCGCGCGCGAGCTCGCCAACATGGACGAGTGGGAAGAGCTCTCCAACATGAGGCTGCCGCTGGTGTACAGGGGCGCCGTCATCGGCCTCATCGATGTCGGCGAGAGCCGCACGATGCGGCGCTGGACCGACGACGACAAGCGCGTTCTGCAGGCCATCGCCGACCAGGCGGCCATCGCCATCGTCAACGCGCGCGCCTACGCGGCTCTCGCGGAGCAGGCCGTCACCGACGGGCTCACCGGCCTGTTCAACCACCGGCACTTCAGCGAGCACCTGCGTCAGGAGGTGACGACGGCGCGGCGCTACGGTCAGGAGCTCTCTCTGATGATGGTCGACGTGGACGACTTCAAGGCGTTCAACGACCGCCACGGCCACCCGCAGGGCGACAGGGTGCTGGCCGAAGTGGCGGACATCCTCCGCCAGGGCACGCGCACCGACGTGGATATCCTGGCGCGCTACGGCGGCGACGAATTCATGGTGATCCTGCCGCAGGCACGGGCCAACGGTCTGGAGCCCACGGCGGCGCGCAACGTGGCGGAGCGCATCGCCGCGACCATCCGCGCGCACGAGTTCGAAAGCGTCAAGGGTCGCAGGGACGTGGCCATGACGGTGAGCATCGGCGTCGCCGGCATCGGTCTCGGCGGCTACACGCACGAAGAGCTGCTGAGCAGCGCCGACAAGGCGCTGTACCTGGCCAAGCACCAGGGCAAGGACCGGGTCAGCGTCTTCGGTACGTAGGCCCCGGGCGGGAGCGGCCGCGGGGCGGGAGCGGCCGCGCCGCCCGCCCCCCGCGAGTCCACCGCCGGCAGCGGCGCGCCGCTAGACGAATGTCTGTGCCCATCTCCGCGGTCAAGGTCATGTTTCGGCGCCCTCCGGCCGATACACGGGGGGATGGTACCGCGGCTTCAGCATAGCGACTGGCTCACCGGGCGAGTGCCGGACGAGGTCCGCGCGCGGATCCGCCGGCTCATCGAGGTGCTCGGCTGCCTGCCGCACCTGCAGCCGCTCGGTGTGGTCACCGCCGACGCCGTGCTGCTCGCCGCCAACCAGCCCCTGCTCGACCTCCTTGGGGCGGACGGCGACGAGCTGCTCGGCGCCGACTGGGCCGACGTCATGCCCGGCTGGGAGGAACGCCTGCGCGGCTGGGACGCGGAGGACGCCGTGGAGCCGCGCACTCACACCTTCGAGGAGCACGTGGTGGGCGCCGGCGGCCGGGAGGTCTGGGCGCACGTGGTGGCGACGCCGCTCGTGACCGAGGGCGCGCTGGCAGGGGGCGCGGGCGCAGACGAAGCCCCCGCGCTCGCCGCCTGGACGGTCTTCGTCAGCGATAGCAGCCCCGTGCTCCTTGACGAGGCTGAGCTCCGGCGCCGCGAGATCCTCGAGCTTCTCCTGGAGAGCCCGGGGGAGTTTGTCGTCAAGCTGGGCGGCGACGGCTGCGTGGACTTCGTGTCGCCGTCGCTGTGCGCCCTTCTCGGGTGCTCGGCGGAGGCGCTGCTCGGGCAGCCGCTCGACGACGACCACAGCTTCGCGGCCGCGTACCGGGCGCAACTGGCCGGGGTGTGGGAGGAGCTCGCTCGGCCACCGTTCAGCGTGCAGCGAGAGATGACGCTGCGGACGCCGGGCGGAGAGATCGCCGTCGCGTGGACCTTCGAGGCGCTCATCGAGGACCGCGGCGTCGTGCGCGGCGTCTTCGGCCTGGGCCGCGACGTCAGCGAGCGCCGCCGCGCGGAGGACGCCCTGCGGCGGCAGCTCGACCTCGAGACGATGCTGGCGTCGATCTCCACGCGTCTCATGGCCGCCAGGGCCGCGGACATGCGCGAGGTCCTCGACTACGCGCTGGCCGAGGTCGGCTGGGGCACAGGCGTCGACAGCGTGAGCCTGCACGAGCTGGCCACCGACCGCGTCACGGTCGCTCGCGGCCGCGTGTGGCGCCGCGCCGGCCACGTTGTCGAGGCGACCGAGTCTCTGACGACTCTCGCCGGCCTGGACTGGCTGCGCCCGCGCCTCGAAGCTCGGGAGATCGTCACCGTCGGCGATGTCGGCGAGCTGCCGGCGGAGGCGGAGGCCGAGCGCCGTCTGTGGGGCAGCCTCGGCCTGCGCTCCATCGTCGTCGCGCCCCTGGTGTACGACGAGGCGCTCGTCGGCTTCCTGGCCCTGAGCGCCACCGGGACGCCGCGCCCCTGGGACAGGAAGGACCTCCACCTGCTGCGCGTGCTCGCCGACCAGGTCGCGAGCGAGCTGGTCTGGTACTGGGACGAGCTGAACCTCGCGGCGGTGAGCGACGGCTTCCTGAGCTTCGGCCCCGATTACGAGAGCAACCTCGAGGCGATCTGCGCCGCGCTCGGCCGTGTGAGCGGCGCCTCCTTCGTGCTGTACAACCGGCGCCGCGGCGCGGATCTGCTCACGGTGGCCTCATGGAACGCGCCCACGGATATGCCTGTGGTCACGGCCGCCTCAGGGCGCGCGTGCGCCGACGTTATCGCCCGCGGCGGCGACGACGTGGAGGTGATCGCCGATCTGCAGGATACCGTGTACGCGCACACGAGCCCGATCGTGAAGAAGCACCGCCTGCGCACCTACTGCGGCTACCCGGTTCAGGCCGAGGGGCGCACGGTCGCTTCGCTGTGCGCCCTGTTCGACAGCCCCGTGAGACTGCGCCCCAGCCAGCTCGAGCTCTTCCGCGTGCTGGGGCGGGCCGCCGCCGTCGAAGAGGCGCGGCGGCTCGCCGACGAAGACCGCCTGCTCGGCCTCGCCCAGCTCGAGCAGGCCATGGAGCGCACCGTGGCCACCCTCTCGGGCGCCCTGAGCACGCGCGACCCGTACACGGCCGGGCACGAGCGCCGCGTGGCGCAACTGGCCGCGGCCATCGGCGTCGAGATGGGCATGGACGACGCCGACGTGAGGCTGCTGCGCCTGGCCGCGACCGTACACGACATCGGTAAGATCGCCGTGCCGGCGGAGATCCTCAGCAAGCCCACACGGCTCAGCGAAGCCGAGTTCGCGATCATCAAAGGGCATAGCCAGGCCGGGCACGACCTGCTCGATCCGGCCGGGCTGCCCGCACGGGTCGCGGTCGCGGTCCTCCAGCATCACGAGCGTCTGGACGGCAGCGGCTACCCCGCCGGCCTCGAGGGCGACGCCATCTGTCTGTTCGCCCGCATCCTCGCCGTGGCGGACGTCGCCGAGGCGATGTCCTCGCACCGGCCGTACCGGCCGGCGCTCGGCGTGGAGCCGGCTCTGGAAGAGATCGCGAGTGGCCGCGGGGTGCGCTATGACGCCGAGGTCTGCGACATCTGCCTGCGCCTCTTCCGCGAGGAGGGCTTCAGCTTCGTGGAGTGAGGCGCGCCCGGGCGCCGCCGAGGAGAGAGGAGCGGGGCGCCCGGGCGCGGGAGCGACGACGGGGGCGGCGGCCGCAGGCCGCCGCCCCCCGTCGTCCTTCAGCGAAGGATCGTGCCGGCGTCGCTCAGTTCGGGCAGCCGGGGCACGTGCCCGCCGGCGGGAGCAGGGTGACGCGGTAGGCGGTGAACACCGGGTTCGCCGGGACGGTGAGGTCGACCGTGCCGACCGAGGTGACGCGGTCGCTGGCGACGAAGGCGGCGAGCGTGACGGTCACGAGGGTGCCGTCGGCGTTGCGCTTGTAGAGCAGGGTGGTGGCCGTGACGTTGAGCACGACGGCCTTGCCGGCGGACTTGCCGGACTTCACGACGACCGACAGCGAGCTGCTGTCGACCGCCGTCACCGTGCCGTTGACCGAGTACTGCGCGCCACCGGCCTGCGGGCCGGGGCAGGTACCCGTGGGGCAGGTACCCGTGGGGCAGGTACCCGTGGGGCAGGTACCCGTGCCTGGTCCCGTGCCGCCGCCGCCGCCGGGGCCGTTGCCGGCCAGAGCGACCGGGACGATGCTCAGGGCGAGCAGCGCGATCACGGCCAGGATGAGCAGCTTCTTCATGGGATCCTCCGTCGTTCGTGGGTACTTGCGTGTCCCCCCTTCAGACGCCGGCCGCGGCGGATACTTAGCGGGGCGCCGCGATCCGCACAAGTTCTTCACGATCGCGTGCTATGTTCATCGTGCGCGACGACGTCTGGAGAGATGGAGAGTGTGAGCATGGCTTGGCAACCACAAGCAGTCTTCCCCGGGGGCTTCACCGACGAAGCCATGCTGGTCGCCGCCCTCCGCGGGGGTCAGCACGAGGCGTTCGAGGCCCTGCACGAGAGCTTCGCGGCGCCCATCTACAATCTGGCGTTGCGCATCGTGGAGGATCGCGAGGAGGCCAGGGATGTCGCCCAGGAGGTCCTCATCAAGGCGTACCGCGGTTTGCCCTCCGAAGCCCCCGATCTCAGCCTCACCCCCTGGCTCTACCGCGTGACCGTCAACGCCGCCTTCGACCATGTGCGCGCTCGCGGGCGCCGGCCGAGGGCCGTGTGCGCGGATGAACAGCAGCCGCAGATGGCGGCGCCCGTGGACGAGTTCGAGCAGTCTGAGCTGGCGCGGCGCGTCGAGCAGACCCTGCGCGCGCTGCCCAAGCGTCAGCAGGTGGCTCTGCTCCTGCGCGACGTGCACGGGCTGAGCGTCGGCGAGACGGCCGACGCCCTGGGGCTCACGCGCGGTTCGGCGGACGTGCTTCTGTCGCGCGCGCGCTCCACTTTTCGCCGCGTGTTCACGGCCGGCGCCGGCGCGGTCGCGGGCCGCTGCACGGTGGCCGCGGACGCCGTCGCGGGAGGAGTCGGCGGCGGCGGTGGCAGCAGCGGCAGGCGCCGCGACGCCGTGCTCGCCCACGCACGAAGCTGCCCTGAGTGCCGCAAGACGGTCGATCTCTGGGCGGCGGCGCCCCTCGGGTTGGGTGTGGTCCTGCCGCAGCTCGCGGCGCCGGCGGCGCTCAGTACCGCCGGTACCGTCGCCGCCGCGGCGGCGACGGCCGCCGGCGAAGGCGCCGCGGGCGCCGTCCTGGGCGGCCTCCTCGCCAAGCTCGGCGCTCTTGCCGGCGTCAAGGTGGCGACGGTCGCCGCCGTCGTGGCGGTCGCGGCGGGCACCGCCGGCGTCGCCACATACGAAGTGAAACGCGACGCCGACCACCCGAGCGACCGCGCCGTCGCGGCGCAGACGGCGCCGGGTCACGGCGCGGCCGGCGCGCCTGCGGCGGGCCGCGCCGGGACGCGCGACGCCTGGGCGCAGGGACGCGAGGGCGTGCGCCTGCGCGCCGCGGCGCACGGCCGGCAGGCGATGCGCTCGCCCGACGGACGGGCTCGCGGTGCGCATGCGGCGAACGGCGGGCACACAGGCGGCGGCATGAGCGGTTCGGGCGGCGCCGGCATGAGCGGCTCCGGCGGCGCCGGCATGAGCGGTTCGGGCGGAAGCGGCGGCATGAGCGGCTCCGGCGGCGGCGCCGGCATGAGCGGTTCGGGCGGAAGCGGCGGCATGAGCGGTTCCGGCGGAAGCGGCGGCATGAGCGGTTCCG
>JBAXRL010000143.1:0-6645 GCA_037131205.1 Actinomycetes bacterium
GTCTGCACGATCACCGTCTTGGTGGGATCCTCGAGCGCGTCCCAGACCTCGTCGATCTGGTTGCGCTCCTGGATGGCGCCCACCGGGCAGACGGCGGCGCACTGCCCGCACTGCACGCAGACGACGTCGCTGAGGTTCTGCGAGAAGGCCGGGCCGATGAGCGTGGCGAAGCCGCGGCCCTGGGCGAACAGGCCGCCCACTTGCTGGATCTCGTTGCACACCGTGACGCAGCGGCGGCACGAGATGCACTTGCCGGTGTCGCGGATGAGCGCCGGCGTGCTGTCGTCGATCATCTTGAAGGTCTTTTCGCCCTTGTAACGCAGCTCGCCGATACCGAGGTCGAGAGCCAGCGTGCGGAGCTCGCAGTCGGCCGAGCGGCCGCAGGTCTGGCAGTCGCCGTCGTGCTCCGAGAGGAGCAGCTCGACGACCATCTGGCGGCCGTCGCGCACCTTGCCGCTGTTGGTCTTGACGACCATGCCGTCGCTGGCGGGCTGGCTGCACGAGGCGACCAGGGTGCGGGCGCCTTCGACTTCGACGAGGCAGACGCGACAGGCGCCGATGGACTGGACGTCGTCGAGGTAGCAGAGGGTGGGGATCTTCACGCCGGCCTGGCGGGCCGCCTGAAGGACCGTGGCGCCCTCCGGCACCTCGACCTTGATGTGGTCAATGGTAAGGGTCGGCATCCTTCAGACTCCTTGCTTGTGGCCGTACTTGCCGTAGTCGCAGCGCAGGCAGCGTCGCGCCTCGGCGACGGCCACCTGTGCGGCCCAGCTCAGCTCGACCTCGTCGAAGTTCGTGACACGCGCCGCCACGGCCAGCTCCTCGACCTCGTGCCGCGGCGCCTCTTCCGGGTCGAGGTCGGGATCGAAGAACACGGGCGGCTCGATGTCGCGGCGCCAGAAGGCGTGGTTGGCGCCGGTGAGGAACTGGTCCATGCCGGCCGCGGCACGTTCGCCGGCGCCGATGGCCTCGACCACCGACGAGGGGCCGGTGGTGGCGTCGCCGCCGCTGAACACCCAGTCGGTCGAGGTCCCGCCAGTGACGGGATCGGCCTCGAAGTAGCCCCAGCGGTTGAGCTCGAGCGGTGTGCCGTCGACGATGGCGCTCGCGTCGAGCGACTGGCCGATGGCGGCGATCACGGTGTCGGCCGCGACCACGAAGGTGGGGTTGTGACCCGCCACGGGGCGACGCCTACCGCTCTTGTCGTAGTCGCCGAGCGCCATCTCCTTGCAGAGCACGCCGATGACCTTGCCGCTCGCGTCGCGAACGATCTCTTCGGGCGCGACGAGCGTGAGGATCTCGATACCCTCGAGGTCGGCGGCGTCGATCTCCTCGCCCCAGGCGGGCATCTGGGCGCGCGTGCGGCGGTAGAGGATCTTGACCGATTCGGCCCCGAGGCGCAGGGCGGAGCGGGCGGCGTCGATGGCCGCGTTGCCGCCGCCGATGACGGCGACGTTCCTGCCGACCGCGCCGGCGCCGTGGATGTTGTACTGCTTGAGGAAGGAGAGCCCGTCGTAGACGCCGGGGCCGTCCTCGCCGGGCACGCCGATCTTCATGCCCTGCGGGGCGCCGACGCCGACGAACACGGCCTCGTAACCCTCGTCCTTGAGGCTCTGCAGGGTGAAGTCGCGACCGAGCGCCTTGTTGTACTCGAAGGTGGCGCCCATCGCGGCGATCATGTCGACCTCACGCTGGAGCTCGGCGCGCGGCAGCCGGTAGGCCGGGATCGCCTGCACGAGCATGCCGCCGGCCTTGGGCTCGGCCTCAAAGACGACCGGCTTGTAGCCCAGGCGGGCGAGGAAGAAGGCCGCCGAGAGGCCGGCGGGGCCGGCGCCCACGATCGCGACCTTGCGCCCGGCGTTCTCCTCGCTCACCATGATCTCGGGCAGCACGGGGTCTGTCTCCTGCTCCACCATGTGGCGCTTGACGTGGCGGATGGCGAGGGCGCCATCGAGGCCGGCGCGCATGCACTTGCTCTCACAGGGATGGAAGCAGACGCGCGCGCAGATGCTGGCCAGCGGGTTGCGCTCGCGGTGCAGCCTGAGCGCTTCTTCGTAGCGCTGCTCGCCGACGAGGCTGACAAAGCCGGGGATGTTGACGCTCGCGGGGCACGCGTTGGAACAGCGCGCCTTGAAGAGCGTGGCGCAGACGCCGGCCTCGCAGTAGTGGTCCTTGATGTGCGCCTCGTACTCGTGGCGGAAGTGGCGGATGGTTGACAGCACCGGGTTGGGGGCCGTCTGCCCGAGGCCGCAGAGCGAGGTCTGCTGGATGCTCTCACCGAGGGCGATCAGGCGCTCTACGTCGCCCTCTTCGCCCTCGCCCTTGCAGATGCGATCGACGATCTCGAGCATGCGCTTGGTGCCCACGCGACACGGCGGGCACTTGCCGCAGCTCTCCTCCTGGGTGAACTCGAGGAAGAAGCGCGCGATGTCGACCATGCAGGTGTCTTCGTCCATGACGATCACGCCGCCCGAGCCCATGATGGCGCCCAGATCCTGCAGGGTGGCGTAGTCGACGGGGACGTTGAGGTGTTGCTTGGGGATGCAGCCGCCGGACGGGCCCCCGAGCTGCGCGGCCTTGAAGTCCTTGCCGCCGGGAATCCCGCCGCCGACCTCGTAGATGAGCTCGCCGAGCTGCATGCCGATCGGCACCTCGACGAGGCCGGTGTGCTGCACGTTGCCGCCGAGCGCGAACACCTTGGTGCCCTTGCTCGTCTCGGTGCCCGTGCTCGCGTACCACGCGGCGCCCTTGAGGATGATGGGCGCGATGTTGGCGAAGGTCTCGACGTTGTTGAGCACGCTGGGCTTGCCCCACAGACCGGAGACGGCGGGGAAGGGCGGGCGCGGCCGCGGCTCGCCGCGGTGGCCCTCGATGGAGGTCATCAGGGCCGTCTCCTCGCCGCACACGAAGGCGCCGGAGCCCATGCGGATCTCGAGGTCGAAGTTGAAGCCTGTGCCCATGATGTCGTCGCCCAGCAGGCCGGTCTCGCGGGCCTGGCCGAGAGCATGCTCCAGGCGCTCGACGGCGAGCGGGTACTCGGCGCGCACGTACACGTAGCCCTGGTGCGCGCCGATCGCGTAGGCGCCGATGACCATGCCCTCGATGAGCGAGTGCGGGTCGCCTTCGAGCACCGAGCGGTCCATGAAGGCGCCGGGGTCGCCCTCGTCGGCGTTGCAGATGATGTACTTGACGTCGTTGTCCTGCTGCTGGGCGAAGCGCCACTTCATCCCCGTGGGGAAGCCGGCGCCGCCGCGGCCGCGCAGACCGCTGGCCAGCACCTCCTCCGCGACCGCTTCCGGGGTCATGGAGGTGAGCGCCTTGGCCAGCGCCTGGTAGCCCTCGCGGGCGATGTACTCGTCGATCTTCAGCGGGTCGATGATGCCCGAGTTGCGCAGCACGATCTTCACCTGGCGGTTGAAGAACGGGATGTCGTTCATCTCGGCCTGGGTCTTGTCGGTGCCGGGCGCGTGGCTCACGAGGCGCTCGACGATGCGCCCCTTGAGCAGGTGCTCCTCGACGAGCTCGGGGACGTCCTCCACGTGCACGTTCTGGTAGAAGACGCCGTCCGGGTAGACGAGGGCGACCGGGCCCTGGACGCACGGTCCCAGGCAGCCGGTCTCGATGACCTCGACCTCGCCGGCGAGCTCACGCGTCACCAGCTCGGCGCGCACCGCCTCGCTCACGTCGAGGGCGCCCGAAGCGATGCAGCCGCCGCCGGTGCAGATCAGGAAGTTGGTTCTCACATCAGCCATAGTCGTGTCACTCGCTCTCAGGTCTTGATCAGGTACGCGTCGACGGGAGTGCCGCCCACGAGGTGGTTGATGACGATGGTGTGCACCTTGGCCTTGTCGAGCAGGCCGTAGCGGTACATCGTCCCGTCCGCGATCGTGATGGTGGCCATGGGCTCTTCTTCGCAGAGGCCGGCGCAGCCGGTCTGGTGCAGGCTCGCCGAGGTGACGCCGGCGGCGCTTATCTCGGTCATGAACGTGGCCACCACGTCACGGGCGCCGGCGGCGATGCCGCAGGTCCCCATGTGCACGGTGACCTGCGTGTCTTTGCGGCCGGTGCGCAGATCGAGGTCGGCCTGAGCCTGCTGCGCTCTGGCGAGAAGCTGGTCTGGGCTGGTGATCCTGTCGGCCATGGTCAAGCGCTCCTTTCGGCGAGCAGCGGCTCCGCGGCGTACTGGGCGATGATCTCGTTGACGCGCTTGGGCTTGACGCGATGGTGCACGTCGTCGTCGATGGTGATGACCGGGGCAAGGCCGCAGGCGCCGAAGCAGCGCGCGATCTCCAGCGAGAACTCGCGGTCCTCCGTGGTGTCGCCGATGTCGATGCCGAGCTCCTTCTTGAAGGCGTCGAGCACCTGTACGCTGCCGCGCACGTAGCAGGCGGTGCCCATGCAGATGCGCACCAGGTGCTTGCCGCGCGGCACGGTGGTGAAGAACGAGTAGAAGCCGACGACGCCGGCGACTTCACTGTAAGGCTTGCGCAGCTCCCGGGCGATGTGCTTGAGGGCGACCTCGGGCAGGTAGCCGAAGATGCCCTGGGCGAGCTGCAGCACCGGGATCAGGGCGCCGGGCTTGCCGCGGTACTCGCCGATCACCGCGTCGAGGCGCTCGAGGAGCTCCTCTTCTGTCGGCTCCTCGGCGCAATCGCACGTGCACGACTTGACTTCTTCGCTCATTCGCTGCTCCTCCGTTTGATTCGACTGCGATCCGCTGTGTGGGAGATGACGTTCATGTGAGGGCTTCCTGATAGGCGACGAGGGCCGGGAGCCGCCGCGGCAGCTCGCTGCCGTGCAGCGACGTACGCTCGTCGCCGTCCACGAGGTCGACGGCGAAGTCGACCTCCCGATTGGTGGCGACCATCGTGAGGATGCTGGTCGCCACATCGCCGAGAGGTGGGCGGTCGACGTTGCCGAGGCTCATCCAGGCGCGCACCGCGACCCCCCCGAGGTCCGCCGAGCGGCCCACGCCGAGGCCGCCTCCGGCGGCCTCGGCGGCCTGGCGAAACAGGCTCAGCCCCAGGCCGGTCCTCTTGCCCTTCTTGGTCGTGTAGAAGGGGTCCAGCGCCTCGCGCGGCGTCACGGGCAGACCGGGTCCGTCGTCCTCGACGGTGATCGCCAGGCTGTCGGCGGCGCGATCGGCGGCCACGCCCACGCGGATCCGCGTGGCCCCGGCGCGCACCGAGTTCTCGATGATGTCGAGCAGGTACAGCGAGAGGTCATGCATCGCCGACGCTCCTGCCCCGCGCGCCGGCGAGGGCCAGCGCCAGCTCCGCGAAGGTGGGGCGCTCGCAGTGCACGACGGTGCGCGCCGCGCCGATGTCGCTCTGGTAGTGGGCGTCGGACGAGTGCACGAGCGGCAGACCGTGGACGACGAACGTGGCCTCGTCCGGAGAGCCCGCGGCGACGTGCCGCGAGAGCTCGACGGCGTCGAAGCCGGCATCGCTCGGGAAGAGGCCGAGCTGGCCGATCACGCCGAAGCTGCGGCGGTCGATGTGCGCGGCGATGGCGAGGCCGCCGTGGTCGTGGACGAGCGCGACGGCGGCCTCGAGGTCGAGGGTCGTCGCGGTCGCCAGGGCGAGGGTCTCGCGGGCGCGCTCGCCGCCGTCCGCGGCGAGGACGCGCTGCTCGCCGAAAAAGGTCTCGTAGCCGTCGTCGACCTGCCCCAGCGTCGCGCCGACCTCGGCGCCGGCGGCCTGCGCCGCCGCGGCGTCGGGGAAGAGGGCGACGATGTGGCACTCCTCGACGGTGGTGATCTCCATGCCGGCGAGCACCGTCAGGCGCGCGCCGGCGGCCTCCTGCACGGCGGCGGTGTTGCGGGTGCTGTTGTGGTCGCAGACGGCGATCATGCCGAGGCCCTCAGCGAGCGCCCTGTCGACGATCGCCGGCGGCGTCATGTCGTTCTCCGCGCACGGGGACAGCGCCGTGTGCACGTGCAGATCCGCGGCGCAGACGTTCACGCATGGTTCCCCTTCACGCCCAGCGCGTAGAGACGGCCGACGACGTCGAAGGTGTCGGCCGGCGACACGTACAGCGCGAGGCCCTCGGCGACGGCCTTGGCGCACACGTCGTCCTCGGGGCGGCGACCGCCGGCGAAGATCACGGCGGCCATCTCCGCGTGGCTGGCCACGGCGATGACGTTGAGGTGCACCTGCAGGGTGACCAGCACGCCGCCTTCGGGGGCGTGCGCCAGCACATCGCTGAGCAGGTCGGAGGCGTAGCCGCGCTCGATCTCGGCCGCAGGGTCGCCGGTCACCTGGGGTGTGAGCTCGGTGAGGCCGAGCTCGCGGGCGATGTCCTCGAGCTTCATGACGCGCTCTCCTCTTCGGGTGTGACGTACGGGCAGAGCGCGCGCACGGCGCGCTCCATGACGATGTCTTCGGCGAGCGCGGCGCAGGTGGGCGCGCCGCAGACGCCGCAATCCTTGCCGGGCAGCGCCCGGGTCTCGGCGTCCAGCGCGGCGAGCTTGCGGATGGCCACGGCCATATCGGGGTCGAGGCGGATGCCGGGCCGTGGCCGGTAGGGCCGGGCGCGCTCGTAGCTGCGTCCCTCGCCGGGCCCGGCGCCGGCCGCGGCCGCCCAGCGCCAGGCCGCCACGTAGGCGTCCTCGCCGAGCAGCGGCGAGCCGAAGCAGCCGTCGTC
>JBAXRL010000144.1:0-6606 GCA_037131205.1 Actinomycetes bacterium
GTGACCTTGTCGGTCACGGTCGGCGTGGTCGGCCGGTTGCGGGCGCCGTACTGGATGTAGGTGGCGGTCTCGACGGTATTGTTTGAGGCGTCCTTGTCGACGACGAGGCGCACATACCGCTTGGTGGGCTCGTAGAGGTCGATGATGAACATCTGGTCGTCGTCGTCGTCGACGACCGCGATCGCTGTGCCGAGCAGGTCTGCGGCGCCGCCCATGCCCACGGCGCTGTCCTGCTGCGCCTTGATCGAGGTGACGGCGCCGGTGGCGATCGCGCCGAACTTCACGCACATGAGGACGCCGCGGTAGCCCATCATGTCGAGAATCGCACCGTTGCGGTCGGCAGAGGCGGCCCCGGCGATGGGGAGCGCCTCGGTGAACTTGAACTCGGTGATGCCCTTGGGAATGCCCACAGTGGCCTCCTGGTCGTGATGGCGGGGTCTGTGGGTCTATCGTGGGGTGGGCGTCACCCGAGAGGCGGGAACGCAAGAGGGCGGCCCGTCGGCCGCCCTCTTGCCGTGCTTCCTCAGGCCTTGGCTCAGGAGTTGTTGCTCTTCAAGAGCTTGCACGCCTGGTAGTCCCACGCGCACCCGCCGAGGCGGGCGAGCGAGTAGAACCGAATCTTGGGCGGCGCCGTGTAGGGGTCGCGCAGGATCGTCGTGTTGCGATGGATCCCCACCGCATACGCCGAGGCGATGTCCGCCAGGGCGATGGGGTGGCCGCTCGCGCCGATGGCCGGAGCCGAGTCGGACTCGAGGACGGGCTTGCCGTAGATGCTCCACACGCCATTGCCGTCCACCGTGCACAGCGGCACGTTGGCGTTGCTCGGCAGGGCGAATGCGGTCGCGACGGCGAGGGTGCCCGGAGCCATGATCCACTTCGCGCGGCTGCGGTACTTGACCGGCAGCGCGAAGTACAGCGTGATGAAGTTGCTGTTGAGGATGGCCGCGCTCGACGCGCTCTGAATGACCGTGTAGGCGCTGGTCTCGGCAAACAGGCCCTTGATCTTGGTGGAGCCGTTGCCGGCCACGGCGTCGGCGCCGGCCTGCTCCATGACGTCTTCGTACATCCAGCCCATGAGCTGCTGCTCGGCACCGGCCACGCTATCGAGGTACTGCTGCGTGGCACGCTGGTCCGAGTAGTAGTCGTAGCAGATGAGGCTTGGGCTGGTGAACGTCGTCGCGTTCTGCTCCGAGCGGGCACCGGCCTCGGTCGCGTTGGCGACGACGCCGTGGGCGCTCTTGTACGGCAGGAGCAGGGTCGTGTCGCCGGTCATGTTGAAGACGGTCGCGTTGCCGAAGATCGGGTCGTTCTTGCGGATCAGCTCGATCAGAGCGGCGTGCTCGGGCTCGGGCACGATGAAGCCGCCGTTGGCGTCAGTGGTCGACATGGAGGCGTCGCGGATCGTGCCGGTCCTGAGGTAGTCGTAGAACGCCTGACGTGCGGCGTCCTTCGGGTCGATGGCCGGCTCGCCGACGATCGGCGCGGTGCCGCGGGCGATGGAGGCGCGCAGCTCGACGAGCTCGGCCTCCTTGACCTTGCCGGCCGCATCCTCGAGCGCGTGGATCTGGCCCATGAGGGACATGATCTCGTCGCGCTCGTCGGGCGTCCGGTCTTCCTTTGCGGTCAGCTCGGTGACGCGACGCTGAAGACGCTCGGCATCGGCCTCCAACTGCCGGTAGTCGAAGTAGCCCATGGGGCTACCTCCCTTCTCTTCGGAGACTGCGGAAGTACCCGGGCGAGTGCACCTGATCCCGGACCAGCGGTTCCTTTACGTACTGCGCGCCTTCGGGTCCGTAACCCACCTCGGCGGTGCCTTCTGTGGTGACGCGGGCGAGGGCATCCGGAACGTGCCGGTAGCCCAGACTCTTGAAGTCGAAGCGCGAGAGCGCCGCGGCCTTGACCGGCGCGGCCACGCTGTCTGCGTAGCCCGCGGCCTCCGCCTCGGCGGCCGTGTACCAGGTCTCGGCGGCCATGGCCTCGAGGATCGCCTCGGGGGCCAGGCCGGTCTTGCGCTCGTACACGCCGAGGATGGTGCCCTTGACCTTGTCGAGCACCTCGGCCATCTGCCGCATGTCGGCGCTCGTTCCCATAGCCATGCCATAGGGGTCGTGGATCATGAACAGCGCGTTGGCCGCCATCTCCACGGTGTCTCCGGCGAGCGCGACCACGCTGGCGATGGAGGCGGCGAGGCCCTCTACGTGACTCGTGACTCTCGCCGGGTGCCGCTGGATCGCGTTGTAGATCGCCTGACCGTCGAAGACGCTGCCGCCTGGGGAGTTGATGTGCAAGGCGATGTGGTCGACCTGCAGAGCCGCGAGGTCCTCGACGAACTGCTTCGCCGTGAGGCCCTCGCCCCAGATGTTCCCGCCGATCTCCTCATAGATCCAGATGTCGGCGGAGCCGCCGCTCGCAGCCTTGATCTCGTACCACTGACGTTCTGTCTTGCCTGTCTTCATGGCCGCCTTCTCCTCACGGGAGTGGTCACGGTCCATCATGTGAGGGCTGTCACCCACGCTACTTCTCCAGCTCTGCGTGGCTGCCGAGCGTGTCACACTCGATGTGCGCGTCAACGAACAGCAGGCCGCACTTGTTCTGACCGGCGTTGTAGGTGTCGGCGGCGTTGCTGGAGTTGCGGAAGAGGCGACCCATGAGGATGGAGCTGAGCCCGTCGGCCCCGGCGCCCGGCGTGATGTGCGCGAACTCGGAGAGGTAGTGCTGCCAGGCGACGACGTTGGCCTCGGCAGGGAGCTTTTCGACCGTGTAGATGGTCGTGGTGTCCGGGTAGACGACGCCGATCTTGGCCCATGCGTACTCAAGGCCCCAGCGCGGCGCGGCGTCGGTGTCGTTGACGGTGCCGACCCAATGCACGTGCATCTCGATGTCGGTGCCGAGCTTCCAGGCGTGCGGCATCTGCATGGCAAAGAAGACTTCTTTCTCGTTCTCTGCGGCCACGTCATCGAACGAGTAGGCATAGATGCCGCGACTCGTGCCGGCGAGGTCGTCCATGTATTTCTCGAAGGCCGGGGCGTTGTTGCCCTGCGTGCGTGCGTTCGGCGCCACGCGGAGGTCTTCCCAGTAGGTGGCGGCGCCGTGCAGGACGAGCGTGCCGTCGGCCTCGAACTCGGCGTAGTCGGTGCCGCCGGCGATGGGATGGTGGTGGTCACGCAGGCCGGGGACGATGAGGCTCATCTCAGCTCCCCTTCATCTGCGACGCGGACACAACGGCCGAGGTGCCGCCCGTACGGATGAACTTCGCGGCGACGGCCATGGCCTTGCTCCACACGCCGGAGTCGCCGATGTTCACGAGATGCCCGTTGGTCGTGGTCGGCGCCGAGTTGTCGAAGGTCACGCGGCAGGGCGCCGTCTCGTTCGTCCAGAAGACGTGCGTGGTGTCGGCGTGGAGGGCGCCGAACTTGACGCCGCCGCTGGTCGCATCCACGGTGAGCGCCTGGTCCGCCTCGGTCGCGTTCGGCACGAGGTTGTGAGGCTCGCGACCGAGCAGCGTGACCAGCATGTCGAGGACCGCGTTGTCGGTCGACGACAGTTCCGCCGTCACCACGTCGGCGTTCGTGAGAGCGCGGACGGCGGGGCCGGCGAGCACCTTCACGTCGAGGCCGTTGCGATCCGCGTCGATGGCGGAGACGGTCGGCTGCGCCGTGACCGTCGTGCCCTTGGCCGCGCCCGCGATGGCGGTGACGCTCGTGGGGTCCGTGATCGTGTGGCCGATCATCGCCGTGCCGGCGCCGAGCTTGCCGATCTCGGCGGTGCCGGCGCCGAGCTTGCCGATCTCGGCGGTGCCCGCTGCCAGCTTGCCGATCTCGGCGGTGCCGGCCGCAAGGGTCACGGTCTCGGCGACCTCGATCGTCGCTCCAGTGATGGTCGCACCCTCGACGTACACGCTAGGTGACCAGGTGCCATCGCCGTTGTCGTGCACATTCCCGGGGACGACTCCCTCGGGGGTTGAGATTGGGGTGGTTCTGTCTGCCATGTCAGCCCTCCTCGAGGGTATCGCTCAGGGTTTCTCGGATGAAGCCGGCCACGTCGAAGGGCTCGCCGGCCAGGGCGTAGGCGTCGATCACGGGCGCCAGCAGGTCGCGGGCGAAGCGTTCCGTTCCCTTGGAGTTGCGTCCGCGTTCCGCGTCGTCGGCTGCCTTGGCGCGGATGCGCTCGGCGGCGTCCGCGAGGAAGGGCGCGAGAATCGCAGATGTCGGTAGCCGCTCGGGGGGCGCGTCGCCGCCCGCCCCGACAGAGAACGATCCACCCGAGGACGACATCCCCGAAGACGACCTCCCAGACGCTGTCGGCGCCGAGGACAGCTCCGCGGGCGCCGACCCGGTGATCACGCCGTCCTCCCCGACGGTGCCGAGGTTGAGCTCGGCGAGCGGCACATCGAGGCCGGGGACTGGATTCATGTCCTCCTGCGACCTAGCCTCGTTGCGGAGCATGACGCCGGCTCGTACCAGCGCCGCCTCTCCCTCGGTGCGGGTCTTGTAGTCGCCGCGCAGCAGGCCGTCGAGGTTGAACTTCACGTAGTACCCCGGATCACCGGAGAACAGCTTGTGGCGCACGACGCGCTCGGTGTTCGTGCAGATGGGGGCGATGCAGTGCTTCCCCAGGGCGAGGTCCTGCTGCTCTGAGTTCGAGTACGTGCCGTTCGTGAGGTCCTGCACCATGGCCATGGGCACGCGGAACACGGAGCAAATCTGCTGGAGCTGCCAGCGGAGCTGCTCGACGAGCTGCGCATCCTTCATCGTCAGCGGGTTCTGCTTGTACTTGAGGCCGCGGTCGAAGACCCTGAGCTCGCCCGCCTTGAAGATGCCGGCGAAGCCCTTCATCTGCTCGCTGATCGCCTCAAAGTCGGGGTCGGAGAGCGTGTTCTCGGTCTCCAGGTAGCCGGGGAAGTGGTTGCCGTTGCCGAGCAGGCGGGCAAAGAACTGCTCGCTGCCAATGGCCACGCCGATGCTTTCACTGATCAGGTCAATGAGGGACTTCGCCTGCAGCGGCGAGCGCAGCACCGGGCCCTTGAAGTGGAGCACGTCCCGCATTTGGTACATGCCCGCCGGGGTGAGGTCGTCGCCGCCGTACTCGTACCAGGCTCCGTGCGTGTCGCGGTCCACTCGAAGCAGCGGGTTCACACCGTACAGCGGCCATATCTCGGTGGGCCGTTTGCCCTGCCACACGATGCGGGCGTAGGCGTTGCCGGTGATGTCCTCGGTGAGCTGCTTCCAGCGCCAGAACTCGCCGGCCGTCATGAGGTCGTTCGGGCCGATCGCCAGCAAGCGGTACGCCGCATGCTGTTCGTCGGGCACCCGGTCACGTCCACTTCGGGAGAAGACGCCGAGCGGCAGACTCGAAAAGCTTTCAGAGCGCACGATCAGGCAGGAAAGCACAGCGGTGGCGCGCAGCGAGCTCTCCTGCGTCACGCGGATGCCGCTCGATGAGACGGCGGCGAGCGCCCCGTAGAAAGCGCGGAGCACGTTGTCGTCGCCGATGCCCCACTCCTCTTCGGCCTGGTCCTTCGTCGCGGTGAACCAGCGCAGCGGATTCAAGCTCAAACTGTCGCCCTCTCAGGCCGCTCTACGGGATGCGGCTTCTACTCTGCGGGGGCTGTCACCCGAGGGAGATGGTGCGCACGCCACCGGTCGCGGCGAAGCTCGGGCCGGCGTCCGCCTGCGCCTCGGCAAGGAAGGTCGCCATGGCCAGCGCCACAGCGCCGTCGATCTTCTCGGCCTTGCTTGCTTTGCCGAGCCTCCAGCCCATCGGCTCGCGGGGCATCTCGATGGCGTTGAGGATGTGCTCTTTGATGGACGTGCCGCGGCCGGCGCGCAGACGCCCGGTGCGCACGAGCTCGCGGAGCGTCGCAGAGGCCGGGCACATGCGCGTGTTCGTCTGCCCGAACTCTTCGACGGGGATGCCGTGGTGGCGCTCCAGGCGCTGCATGAGAAGGAGCAGGCGGTTGGGGTCGAAGGCGATGCGCGCCACATTGCGCGTGCGGCAGAGTCCGGCGATGAACTCCTCGATCTCGTCGAGGTCGTAGTAGCCGGTGTCCTGCGGAGGTTCGTCGTAGATGTAGGGCTCGACGTGGTGCGTGCCGCCCGGATCACGGCGGTCGACGACGATGGCGAAGCAGTCTCCCTTGTTGGCGCCGTCCACGGCTATCACGCAGGGTTCATCGGGCTCGACCACGGGCGGCTTCTGGCATTGCTTCCACTCGCCCCAGCGGAAGGCGCGGCTGGCGTCACTCGTCAACGGAAAGCGGTTCAGGTGGTACTGCTCGAACTGGGCGAGCGTGAGGCGCCTGTACTCGTCACGCAGGTACTCCCCAGTGATCCACGGCGCGATGTTGACGGATCGCCATACCTTGGGATCGCCGGCGGCCTGATTGTCGCGGGCGCCCTGCCAGTAGAGGTAACCGCGGGGATCCTTCTTGATCGCCGCGAGCCACTCCCACAGCGGCCCCATGCGGGTCGGCCCGGCGGTCGTGATGCCGATGGTGAGCGGCTCCTCACGGCCGCCCATGCCGCTTCGCAGAGCGTTGACCACGTCCATGTTCGGGTACGTGTGCGGCTCGTCGCAGATGGCGATGCGCGGGTGGATCGCCTGACC
>JBAXRL010000145.1:0-6599 GCA_037131205.1 Actinomycetes bacterium
GAGGATCCAGTGCAGCAGCAAGACCAGCTGCTTGAGGATGGGCCAGTTATACACGAGCGCTCACATCCGGCTCGCAGTGCTCAGACTCGCACCCCTTGTGACGCGGCGGCACCGGGTCGTAGCCGCCGTTGCTGAAAGGATTGCAGCGCAGAATGCGCCACGTGGCCAAACCGAGGCCGCGCACGGCGCCGTACTCGCGCAGCGCGCCCACGGCGTAGTTGGAGCATGACGGGTAGTACCTGCAGCGCGGCCCAAGAAGCGGCGAGAGAGTGTATTGGTACACCTTGATGAAGGCGATGAGGATCTTGTTCACAGGTCCTGGACCTCGTTGAGGACGCCGGCACGCGCGAACAGCTCGCGCGCGGCCGCGCCGACGAGGCCTTTCTCCCCGGCGCTCTCGCGAGCGACGAGCTCGAGCAGGTGCGGGCGCGCGATCACCACGAGATCGTACTCCTCGGCCAGATGCCCCGCGCAGCCCTGAAAGGCCTCGCGCAGCAGACGCTTGACGCGGTTACGGACGACGGCTCCGCCCAGTTTCTTTGAGACCGACAGCCCCAGCCTCGGCCCCTCGGCGCCCGCCTCGACGGGGCGCCTGAACGTGTACAGCACGAGAAACCGGGAGGCCGTCGAACTCCCCTGCCTGTAGATGCGCCGGAAATCGGAAGAACGCGAGAGGCGGGGGCGCTTGGTGGCCATGGGCCGGGCGGCTATGCCGAGAGGCGCTTGCGCCCCTTCTGCCGCCGTCTCTTGATGACCATCTGACCCGCGCGAGTGCTCATCCGCTTGCGAAAGCCGTGGGTCTTGCTGCGCTTGCGGGTGTTCGGTTGGTAGGTCCTCTTCACAGCTTCCTCGCTCGATCGCCGATACTCAGAACGTGCAGTATAGCCGCGCGGCGGAGGCCGGGTCAATTTGGCCCGGCCGGCCTCCGACGCAGGGTCCACGCCGCCGCCGTCTAAGCTTTTCCCTGCATTCTGCCGATAGGCGGAATGGACGACGAAAGCCGGCGGAGACAAGGCGATGCTACTCCAGGGATCGATCCACAGGTTTGACCTGGCGAGCGTCCTGCAGTTCCTTGCGCAGAACGCCGCCAGCGGCGTGCTCGAGGTGCGCGATTTCGAGGAATACGGGTTCATCTACCTTGTCAAGGGCGGCGTGGAAGCGATCTCCCTGCCGATCTCCGACGAAAAGCTCGGCACGCGTCTCGTCAAGGCCGGCTGCCTGAGCGAGCAGCAGCTCGCGGAGGCCCTCATCGAAGACTCCGCGCTCACTCACGACCAGAGGAAGTTCATGCCCCTCGGCCAGCGTCTCATCGAGAGGGGCTTCACGAGTGAGGCCCGGATCCGCGAGGTGATGGAGCGGCAGACGCTGGACCAGGTGTTTGAGCTGGCGCACTGGCAGAACGGCGTGTTCATCTACGACGAACCCGATCAGATGCCGCGCTTCCAGGTCACGATCCAGGGCAATGTCCAGCAACTGCTTCTCGACGCCTACCGGCGCATCGACGAGGGCGAGCAGGCGCGCAAGACCGTGAACGTCGTGGACAACGAGGTGTGCTACGCCTGCCCGCTCGAGGACGAGTGCACCCCGGCGATCAAGGCCAGGCACCTCAAGCAGGATGTCTGCCTGTGGCGCGAGATGGGCGCCGTACTGGATGACGAGTACGACAAGCTGCGCGACGCGCGCCAGCTCTACCGCTCGAAGGGAGACGACGCCGGGGCGGTGCTCGACGCCTCGCTCGACGCCTCGCTCGACGCGGAGTAGCCTTTCCCCCAGGCGATTCGAGGAGCGACGACGAGCGGCGACCACTCCACCTTCGGCGGCGAGCTCCGCCGCAACCCCGTGAACGGAAAGCTGACGATCGTCGCGCCGGGGCGCGCGGCGCGGCCCAGCGATCTGCACGCCGCGGCGGCCGCCGGCGCGTCGGGGCCGTGCCCGTTCTGCGCCGGCAACGAAGGGCTCACCCCGCCGGAGGTCGATGCCGTGCGGCCCGGCGGCGCCCCCGACACGCCTGGCTGGCGCATCCGCGTCGTCCCCAACAAGTACCCCGCCCTCGCCGGCAGGCACGAGGTGATCGTGCACTCGCCGGACCACGAAGCGGAGCTCGAGGACCTCGGCGACGAAGGCCTGCTCGAGGTCCTTGAGGTCTGGCGCCGGCGCATCGCCGCGCAGATGGCCGCCGGGGCGGCCGCGGCGACGCTGATCGTCAACCGCGGCCCGGGCGCCGGCGCCTCGCTCGCGCACCCCCACGCGCAGCTGTTCGGCACCCCGCTCGTGCCGCCGCTGCTGCTCGACGAGCTGCTCGAGTTCGAGCGCTTCGGCAACCGCTACGGCGGCTGCGTGCTCTGCGCCGAGATCGACGGCGCCGGCGCGCGCCTCGTGCACGCCGGCGATATTGCGGTCTGGGCGCCGGCGGCGGCGCGTTTCCCGGGGGAGCTGTGGCTTGCCCCGCGCACGCACGAGCCCGACGTGCGGCGCGCCGACCTGCGTCCGCTGGCCGGCGCTTTGCGGCGCGCGCTCATCGCGGTGGACGCCGCGACCGGCGGCGCGCCGCTCAACCTCTGGCTGCACACGGCGCCGGCGGAGCTGCGCGGCACGTTTCACTGGCACGTGGAGCTGGCGCCGCGCCTCTCGGGCATCGCGGGGCTCGAGCTCGGCGCCGACATCGCGCTGGTGACCGTCGACCCCGAGGCCGCCGCCGAGGCGCTGCGCGCCGCGTGGCCTCAGGGCTGACGGGCCGTTTCGACCGAACGCAGCGCGAGCTGCCCGCAAGCCGCCTCGATCTCCGCCCCCGGCGAGCGTCTGACCGTGCAGCTGACGCCCGCGGCTTCGAGCCGGGCGTGCAGGGCGGCGAGCTGGTCCGCCCGGGGGCGGGCGAACTCGCCGCCGGTTTCGTTGTAGGCGATCAGATTGAGGTGATAGTGCGGCGGCCGCACCCGCGCGGCCAGCATCTGCGCCTGCTCGTCGGTGTCGTTCACGCCGCGCAAAACCACGTACTCGAAGAGGACCTTGCGGTGGGTGCGCCGCACGTACCGCGCGCACGCCGCGAACACCTCGTCCAGAGGATACGTGCGGTTGAGAGGCACCAGGCGGTCGCGTACCGCGTCGGTGGCGGCGTGCAGGCTCACGGCCAGGTTGAGCTGCAGATCCTCCTCCGCGAAGCGATCGATGCCGGGCGCCACGCCCACCGTCGACACCGAGATGGACCGCGCCGCCAGATTGAAGCCGGACTCGTCGTTGAGAAGACGGCAGGCGCGCAGCGTCTCGTCGTAGTTGTGAAACGGCTCGCCCATGCCCATGAAGACGACGTTGGTCACGCGGCGCTCGTCGCCTCTGAGCAGGCGCGCGAAGTGGAGCACCTGGTCGACCATCTCCTCGGCGGTCAGGTCGCGGCGCAGGCCCAGACGCCCGGAGGCGCAGAACGCGCAACCCACAGCGCAGCCGACCTGCGTGGACACGCACACGGTGGCGCGCTTCGCGTAGGTCATGAGCACGGCCTCGACGGGGTGACCGTCGGCAGTCGAGAAGAGGGTCTTGCGAGCGGCGCCGCGCGGTGCGACGCGCGTCTCGACGTCCTCGAGAGAGAGCGGGCGAAGGCGCTCCGCCAGCGCCCCCCGCAGCGCCGCGGGGAGGCTGGTCATGCCGTCGAAATCGACGGCGAGGCCGCGCGTGAGGGCCTCGTAGACCTGGCGCGCCCGGTACGGCGGCTCTCCCAGGTCGGTCATGACGGCGGCGATGGTGGGCGCATCGATCACGAGGTCATTGTACCGCGGCAAGCGGCAAGGACTGGCGCTCGCCCGGGAGAACGACTACGCTGCAAGGCACAGACGACCGGCAAAGGGACGCAGATCACATGACCACCGTGCAGATCGTGGGCGTCGCCGTCGCGGCGGCGATCGTCCTTCTGCTCATCATCGCGCTCCTGGTGACGCGACGCCGAGGCCACGCCAACGAACAGCCGCCGGCGTTGGCGTATCACGCCTCGTTTCTGGACGATGCGCCGCAGGACACGCTCTCCACCCTCGGCAAGGCCGAGCAGCCCATGGAAGACATCACCGTCGACCCCGGCGTGCAGCGCCAGAGCCGGCCCGTGGACGAGGACGCCGTGCCCGCGCCGCCGGTCGCCACGGGGACGCGGGGGCGCGAGCACGACGCGCTGGGCCTGGACTGGGGCGCCTGGGGCGACACGCTCGAGGCCGGCACGGCGGCGGCCGGCTCCGTCGCCTCGCGGGCGGCCCCGGCGGACGAGAAGACCACCGGCGAGCTGCCGGCCGCGGCGGAGCCCGCGGGGCGCCAACGGCCCGCCGAGGGCGCGCCCGCCGCCGCGGCGCCCGCGCGGCCCGCGCGGAGCGCGCCCGCCGCGCCAGAGGCGGCCGCGCAGTCTGGCCCCGGTGGCCGCGGGGCGCCGCTCTCCGACATCATCGTCACGACGAGCCGCAAGATGGTCGATCTGCAGGATCCGGAGGTCCGCCGCATGCTCACCGACCTGGTCAAGTACGAGATCGACCAGGCGACGAACTACCGGCAGCAGGGTCAGACCATCGACGCGGTGCTGCAGCTCACCGAGGCCGAGAAGATCTCGCGGGCTCTCGGGATGCGCGAGTCGGCGGCGGCCATCCGCAAGATGCTGGCCGACCTGCAGGGCCAGGTCTGAGCCGCGCCGCTGATTCGTAGGTTCCCCTCGCGGGCGGGCGGAGGCAGGCGGAAACCGGCGGAGAGTATACTGCAGTCATTCCCATGCCTTCCGCCCCCCGCTCCACAGACGCCGCGCCGCCGACCCTCCCCGGCCGCCTCGACCGCCTCGACCGCGAGCTCTCGCGGCGTGCGGCCATCGGCTGGCCGCACCCGCGCTGGTTCGCGTGGCCCCTCGGGGCCTTCTCTCTGACCGCCAACTACGGCGTCCTCTGGTACGTCATCTGCGTTCTGCCGTGGCTCTTCGGCGAGCCGCGGCCCCTGGCGAGAGTCCTGTACGTGGCCGTGCCGGTGACGCTCGTGGAGGCGGCGGGCTTTCTCATCAAGCGCCTCGTGGCCCGGCCGCGACCGCCCATCGCCGACCCCACCCAGCCCCAGCAGATCCCGCTGCCCTTCAGCAAGTCGTTCCCCTCGTCGCACGCGAGCATGGCCGTGGTCGGTACCTTCACCGTGGGCGCCTTGTACCCCGTCGCGCTGCCGGCCCTCATCGCGCTCACCGCCCTGCTCTGCTTCAGTCGCGTGTACCTCGGGGTGCACTACCTCGGCGACATCCTCGGCGGGCTGGCGCTCGGGCTCGTGGTCGGCGCCCTCTGGATCCTTCTCGTCCCGGCGCCGCTCTGAGATGACGGCGCTGCGCACACGTGGGGGCCTGCTCGCGGTCGCCGTGGCGGCGGCCCTGGTCGTCGCCATCGGTCTGGCGGCGGCCGGCGCCTTCGGCGGCTGTGAGCGGACCGCCAAGAAGGCGGGCCGCCCCTCCGCCGCCGTGTCGGCCACCGCCCACGGCGCCGTGGCCGATGTGCTGGCCAGGACGTTCGCCACGACCGTGCATCCGCGCGCCGCCGACACCTGGGGCGAGATCGAGGCGCGCGAGCTCGTCCTCAACGCGTTCCAGCAGTACGGCTACTTCCCGCGCACCCAGGAGTTCCTCGCAAGCACTGCGCGAGGGCGTGTTCACTCCGCCAACATCATCGCCGTCAAGGAGGGGGAGTCGGCGAGGCGCCTGATCGTCGGCGCCCACTACGACTCGGCGCCCGTCGGCGAGGGCTACTCCGACAACGCCACGGGCACGGGGCTGCTGCTGGAGACCGCGGCGCGCATCAAGTCGCAGGATACGCCGTACACCATCGTGTTCGTCGCCTTCGGCGCCGAGGAGAAGGGCCTCCTGGGCTCCAGCTACTACGTGCGTTCCATGAACGACCTGGAGCGGCGCGCGACCATCGGCATGATCGATCTCGACGCCGTGGCCGGGGGCGCCGAGCTCGCGGTGACCAGCCGCTTCGGCGGGCCGACCTGGCTGCGCGACGACGCGCTCTCCGCGGCCCAGAGCCTGGGCATCCCGCTGCGCACCAGTCCGCCCGGCAAGGGCCGCCCCGCGGGCGTCTCCATGGCGCCCAGCGACGACCAGCCGTTCGCCCTCGACGACATCGCCACGGCGGCGTTCACGGCGACGGACTGGGAGGCGGACGATACCGGACTCTCCGCCACCGGCGGGGGCGGCCGCCTGTGGCACAGCCGCAACGACACGGTGGCCTTCATCGACCGCACCTATCCGGGGCGCGTGCGGCGACAGCTCGCCGATCTCTCGCGCCTCCTCGAGACCCTGCTCACCAGCAAACTGGAGAAACGCCCGTGAAACTCGGCATCGTCGGCCTGCCCAACGTCGGCAAGACGACCCTGTTCAACGCCCTCACCCACGCCAACGCGGCGGCCACCGCCTACGCCTACACCTCGGCCGAGTCCAACATCGGCGTGGTCGCGGTGCCCGACCCGCGTCTGGACCGCCTCGACGGGGTGCTCGAGACGCCGCGCAAGGTCAACGCGACCATCGACGTCGTCGACATCGCCGGCCTGGCCGAGGGCGCCAGCCGCGGCGAGGGCCTCGGCAACCGCTTTCTCGCCGACATCCGCGG
>JBAXRL010000146.1:0-6554 GCA_037131205.1 Actinomycetes bacterium
CAGCAGGATCCCTACGAGCTGGTAGTTGCCCGCGGCCAGGTAGCCACCAAGGCGCAGCAGCAGCGGATAGAGCGGGAAGAACGCCGGCGTGTTGTTGGAGACCTTGTAGCCCTCGTTGGCGATGTGGATGAACCACACCCCGTCGAAGTGCGCCCAAGGGTTCAGCAGGTGGCCAAGCCAGCCCCCGTAGACCTCCGCCTTGGCCGGAAAACGCATGATTGGATGCACTTCGTGAGTGCGCATCGTGCTGGATGTGATGAAGCCGACCAGGAACACCACGAGCCGGGAGCCGACGGCAACGGCCAGGGCCTTTCTGGCGAATGGGTCCGCGCTTCGCCGGCGATCGGTGACGGAACCCGGGTTCCGGTGCTTGACAGCGTCCTCCGCCAACTCCGTCCTTTCCAAAACGCATTCCGGCGACCATCTTCCGGACTGACCTCAGATCCTCCTGCAAGGGAGTCACCGGCCTGGCTTCGGCCACCGCCCCCGATCCCGCGCTCTGCCGCCGGGGTCGCGTGCGGTGGAGCCAGGAGCGCGAGGGCGTCTATCCTGTCGGACCTATCTGCGATGGGGCAACGGCCGGATCAGAGGCCGTGCCGCGCACGGCTGGTTCCGCCGGCCGCAGCTTCCATACGGCGATGACCGTGACCACCAAAGCCGCTACCATCAACGCGTTGCGCGCGGCGATCACGAGCAACGGCGTGGGGTCGAGGTCCACCTGTCGCCAGTACATCCCGGGGTACTCGATCTGCGTGAGGACGAACGCGCACAGCAGCAGACCGGCGGCGACCTTCGGCAGCAGAGGCCTGCCCACGAGGCACAGGGCGACGAGGGGCAGGATCCACAGCAGGTGCTGGGGCGACAGCACCTTGTTCCCGCACAGGGCAGCCAGGACCACGGCCAGGGCGGCCACGGGGATGCCCTCCGGGCGGGAGCGCAGCGTCTCGCGTGCGCGCCACACCATCCAGTAGGCCACGGCGAGCAGCAGCAGCACGGTCAGGGGAGCCGCACTCTCCACCAAACCCGTGCCGGAACCGCTGATGGTCAGCGACGCGCTGGGCGGCACGATCGCCACCGTCCCCGGCCGGAGCACCTGCAGAAGGAGAAACGGGGAGGCGGCGACGCTCTCGATGTGCAGACCCCTGCCGATCTGCGCGCCGAAGAGGCTCGATCTCACACCTGCGGCATCGTGGATCAGAAACGGGAGGAAGGGTCCTATCGCCCCCACCAGAGCCGCCACGGTCGCCCACACGACGCGGCGACGGGTACGGGCCAGCACGAGGACGAGCGGAAGGAGCACGATCGGCATCAACTTGAGACTGAAGCCCAGGCCGATGACGAGCCCGGCCAATGCCCAGCGACGATACACGAGGCAGAGCATCGCCACGGCGAGCACCAGTGCGACCGCCCCATCGAAGCGGTCGATGGCGACCGCGCCGGCCGCGATGACGGCGGCCGCGAGAGCGGCCGCCGCGGCCAGCGGCCGCGCCAGGCCGGGCCAGACGCGCGTTGCCACAACGGTGGTCACGATCGCCGTGAGCGCGTCGATCACGATCATCTGCGCGCCGAACCAGGCGTGGTAGACCGCGAGCGTGCTTCTGAGCGGCGGCAGTACGAAGAACAGCAGAGACAGCGGTGGATACTCGAAGGGAAACTCGGTGTACGGCCACTGGCCGCCGGTCACGCGCAGACCTCTGTCCGCGTACAGGGCGGTGTCGCTGCCCAGCCACGGGACGTACCCCCACTTGTTGGCGACCAGGACCTGGTAGACGACGACCCAGGCGATCGCCTGCAGCGCAGCGGCCGCGGCCAGCAGGAGCACCAGCTCGCGCCGCGCGAGACGGGGCACGCCCTCCGGCTCGACCCCGAGCCCGGGCTCAAGTACCACGCTGGTCTCCAAGCCTGATCGCCTCGCTCCCGCCGCCGGCTGCCGGTACGGCGCCAGTGTACACGGCCGGCCTCGGGCGCCGGCAGGGCGGGCAGGCGGGGTCGTGCGGCGCTCGACCGGCGTCGTCCCCGCACGCGCGCGGTTCATCCCTGCGTAACGTGTTGTTCGCCTCGGGTCGCAGCGCCGGCCGCGAACCGCCGCCGTGGCGTCGGCGTCTCACCGAGAAGCCCCGGGTCGGCGCGCCGGGCTCTCTCGTCTATACTTGGAGTTCGCGCCCGCACAGAAAGGACCGCACTCGTGCGCCTCACGTTCCGCCCCACAGCCTCACTCGCTCTCGTCCTCGCGCTCATCTGCGTCCTTCTGGCCGCCGTCGCCGGCGCTTTCGCGCCGGCCGCCGCCGCGGCCCCCGACGCCGCTCAGATCGACGACTTCCTCGCGGTTCACAGCTCGCCGATGACCGGCGCCGGCGCCACCTTCGCGGCCGAGGGCCGGGAGCACGGCGTCGACCCGGCCTTCCTCGTGGCCATCGCCGGCGCCGAGTCGAGCTTCGGCCAGTTCCTGTACTCCGAGAACGGCGACCAGTGCACGTTCAACGCCTTCAACTGGTTCTACGGCGCCACGTGGCCGCAGAGCGATTTCGGCTCCTGGGACGAGGCCATCGGCCGCGTCGCCGAGGGGCTCGCCGGCTCGCTGTACTACGGCGCCGGCCTGTACTCGGTCGACGCCATCGCTCCGCGCTACTGCCCGGACGGCACCGCCAACTGGGTCAACAACGTCAAGTCCTTCATGACCCAGTGCGGCGGCGACCCGGCCGACACGCGGCTGGCCGCCGGGGCGTCCACGCCACCGCCCGACGCGGCCACGCTCCCGCCCGATACGCAGCCCGGGCTCATCGCGCTCGACGGCTCGGTGACGCTGGGCGGCGGCGCCCGCGAGGTCGGCAGAGACGTGAGCGTGCGCTTCACCATCACCAACAGCGGCGGTCAGCCGGTCGTCCTCGAGGGCATCAGGCTGGCGGTGCGCGGCCCCGCCGGCGCCAGCGCCGACCTGGTCTCCGACCAGGCGCTCACGCTGGCCCCGGGCCAGGCGCTCCCCGTCTCCGCCTCGTGGCCGCTCGACACCGTCGGCCCGTGGCACGGCTGGATCGAAGTGGTGCAGAACGGCGCGCCCAGCCTCGTCGGCGAGAAGCAGGCCTTCGCCTTCCGCGTCAGCCTGCCGCGCGAGCAGATCGTGCGCCGCTGGATCATGGCCGAAGTCGGCCTCAGCGCGCAGAACTGAGGCATCCTCGGGGCCGGCCGCTCCCGTCCGCGCCGGCCGATTCGCGGCTGACCTGCCGCCCAACCCCGCCCGCCGACCCATAGCCGCGGCGCGCGGGCGCATGCCGGCCGCGCCCCGTCGCCGGCCGCGGCCGCCGCGCCCCGCTCAGAACTGAAAGTACAGAAACGGGCTCGGCTTGCTCATGGCCAGCAACGAGGCCCCCAGCAGCAGCCCGAGCACGAGCGCGTAGCGCAGTTTGGGCTGCGGCTTGATCTCCCAGGTGTTGGGCAGGAAGTTCACCCACACCAGCCCGCCGACGATGAACCCCGCGAGCACAGGCGCCAGCGGCAGCGTCGCGCCGCCGTTCACGCCCTTGAAGCCGAACATCGACGCGAGCACGTCGAACGCCTCGCCCATGGACGCGGCGCGGAAGAAGACCCAGGCCAGCGTGGCGGCGACGAAGGTCAGCAGGCGGTTGAGCCACACCCACGGCGGCGTGAACCCCTTCTTGCGCGCCACCACGTGCACCGCCTGGAAGACGCCCCAGAGCAGGCCCCAGAAGACGAACGTCCAGGCGGGGCCGTGCCAGAGGCCGGCCAGCAGGAAGGTGATGAGCAGGTTGCGCACGGTCATGAACGTGGTGCCGCGCGAGCCGCCCAGCGGGATGAAGAGGTAGTCGCGTAGCCAAGACGACAGCGACATGTGCCAGCGCCGCCAGAAGTCGGACGGGTTGACCGCCTTGTACGGCGAGTCGAAGTTCTGGGGGAAACGCAGGCCGATCATGAACGCCACGCCCACGGCCATGTCGGAGTACCCGCTGAAGTCGAAGTAGAGCTGCAGCGTGTAGCCCAGGGCCGCGCCCCAGCCCGAGAGCAGGCCGAGCTGACCGTGTTGCGCGAACAGGTCGTTCACGTAGGGCGCCATCATGTCCGCCACCAACATCTTCTTGGCGAGGCCCATGACGAGGAAGAACATCCCGGTGCCGATGAGGCTCCAGCGAAAGCGCTGCTGCGCCCGCTCGAGCTGCTCGCCGACGTGGCCGTAGCGGATGATGGGGCCGGCGAGGAGATACGGGAACAGCGTCGCCCAGGCGAGGTAGTGGATCACCGACCTGGCCGGGCGGATCATCCCCCGGTAGACGTCGACCGCGTACGAGATGGCGGCGAACGTATAGAACGACACGCCGACCGGCAGCAGCACGCGCAGCAGGGGCAGCGGCTCGCCCATCCCCATCAGGCTGAAGAGGCCGTCCATGGAGGTGAAGAAGAAGCCGCGGTACTTGAAGTAGGCGAGCAGGCCGAGGTTGATGACGATGGCGACGGCGAGCAGCAGCTTGCGCCGTCGCACATCCCTGTTATGGACGATCAACCACCCCGCTGCCCAGTCCACGAGCGTGGTGCCGAGCAGCAGCGGGATGTAGCGCCAGTCCCAGAGGCCGTAGAACGCGCACGAGGCGACGATCAGGAAGCTCAGGCGCGCGTAGCCGCGCGGGATCAGCCAGTAGAGGAGGACGACGGCCGGCAGAAAGAGGAAGAGGAAGCCGAAGCTGTTGATGAACACGGCTTCCTCTCAGTCCCCGGCGCCCGGCGCTGTCACTTGGGCAGGCCGCCGGTCTGCTGCAACACGTAGTCGATGGCGCGCTGCGTGTTGATCGTGGTCATGTGCACGCCGTCGTAGAACTGCTTGGGGTCGGCGCCGAACTTCGTCATGTCGGTGATGTCGACAAAGACGAAGTCGTACTTGCTCTCGAGCGACGCCACGTAGTCGACGACCTCCTGATGGCGCTCCGGCCAGCCCAGCGGACCCACGGTCTTGAGCAGCTTGGGGTTGATGGGCGTGAGGACGATCAGCGGCGTGGCGCCCTGATCGTTCATGAGCTTGAGCGTGCGCTCGAAGTAGCGCTGGGCCTCGGGGTCGAGCTTCTTGTAGGCGTTGCGGTACAGGTCGCCGTAGCGCTTCACCGACTTGGGAAAGCGGCGCGCCCACTCCTTCTCGGTCCACAGGCGCTGCTTGAGCATGCCGTCCGGCAGGAAGGTGTCACGGTACTTGGAGGCCTTGACCTCCGCCTTGTCGCGGTTGAGGAGGACGCGCAGCGAATCCTAGGCCGTGACCCACGAGAACATCGTGGTGCGGTTCTCTTCGACGGCGCGGAGCACCGCACGCACGTTGTGCTTGGCGCCCGCCTCGCCGACGTACTGCGCCAGGCGTGGTTCGTTGGCCGTGCGGCCCTGGACCTTGAACGGCACGAACGACTCCACGTCGAGCAGCCAGAAGTACCTGGGGTCGGCGTCTGGCCAGGTGTCGTGGATGAAGTTGGTCATCGCCCAGGCGTCGGTGGTGCCGCCGATGCCGTTGACGCCGGCGTTGAAGGTCCGCAGGCCGGTCTTCTCCTCGAAGTACTTGGGCTCGTAGCGCATCGAGCGCGAGCTGCCGAGGACGACGAGCTGCGGCGGCTGCTTGAGGGCCTCGATGGCGTCGGCCTTGATCGTGCGGTCCGAGGTGGTCGCGCTGGGCAGCAGCTTCATGCCCACCATGCCGTAGGGGTCGGCGAGGGTGTTGAGGGTGCCAACAGCGGCCATCACGACGAGGGTCGCCAGAGCGAGGACGACCAGGAACGCGAACGTCCGGCGGCCCTTCGCCTGATCGATCTCCGGCGGGTCGGGGATGACGCGCTTCTTGAGCCCCGCCTGCGGCGTCGCCGCGGGGCCGGGCTGGGCGCCCGGCTCTCCGACGTCGGCCATAGGCTCTTCGCCCGCATCCTCAGGGGCCAGGGCGAACAGTTCCTCGTCGGGGGGGTTGTTCATCGGCAGGCTCTGGAAAGGGGAAAGTGGCGGTTCAACACGAGGCTGAAGGATACCACAGGCCCGCGCGTGAGGCGGCCGCTGGGGCCGGCGCGGCGCCGGGCCGCCGTCAGGTGCGCCCGGCCAGAAACGCCGTGATGCGCTCGGCGAGGCCGGCGGCCTCTATCTCGTCGACGCCGCCGTTGCTCGTCCGCGTCTCGTGGAAGGCGGCGAGGCCGCGGCCTTCCAGGAAGCAGCGCACGAGGCGGATGCTGCCGCCGTGCGTCACGAGGAGCGCCGGGCGGCCGTCGCGCGCCGCGTCCCGCAGCGCGGACAGCACCCGGCGCTGCTGGTCGGCCAGGCTCTCGCCGGCGGGAAAGCGGAAGTCCTCGGGGTGCTCGCGGTACCGGCGCCACGCGTCCGCTTCTTCGAGCATGATCTCGGCGAACAGCCGCGCCTCCCAGGCGCCGCGGTGGGTCTCCGCGAGGCGCGGGTCGAGGACCAGCGGGAGGTCGCCGCCGAGCTGCTCGCGGATGAGCTCTGCGGTCTCGCGAGCGCGCTTGAGGTGGCTGGAGACGATGAGCTCGAGGCCGCGCCCTCTGAGCGCGCGACCCTGGTCGCGCGCCTGG
>JBAXRL010000147.1:0-6542 GCA_037131205.1 Actinomycetes bacterium
CTAGGAAGACCGCGGCCTGCGAGATTGCGAGGCGGACCGCAGCCGAAGAGAACGTTGCGGACTGCGGGTCGCCCCGCCCGTCCGTTGATCAGACCCAGACGCCCAGACAAAGGAGGGTTACCGTGACACCGAGCGCCGGTGGAGACGACCGCACGACGGCAGACTACCCGATCGCGCCGGACGTGCGCACGACGCGCGAGAGGACGATCGTGCCCGACCCGATCCCGGCGGACGCCGAGACGATCTTCCCCCACGAGCTCGCGAAGTATGAGCAGAACGGCTACGGCGCGTGGCACTATGGACCGGGCCTTGACGCCGAGAAGCGGCTCGACCTCATGCCTTCGGCCTACTGCGCCGCTTCGGCGACCGGCGTCGCGAAGCTGTCGCGTTTCTTCGTCATCACCGACATCCATGTCACCGACAAGGAGTCCCCGGCGCAGCTGCTCGTCTTCGGCTTCAGGGGCGGCTCCCCCGAGGTCTACTCGGGCGTCATGCTCTACACGCCCCACGTGCTGGACGCGGCCGTCCAGACCATCAACGCCCTGCACGAGCAGGACCCGATCGACTTCGGCATCTCCCTGGGCGACGCCGCCGACAACACCCAGTACAACGAGCTGCGCTGGTACATCGACGTCCTCGACGGCAAGACCGTCAGCCCCCAGTCCGGCAACAGGGACGACCCCATCCCGGGGCCGCTCAACGACTATCAGGACGAGTTCAAGGCAGCCGGCCTCCGCAACGACATCCCCTGGTACCAGGTCCGCGGTAACCACGACCACTACTGGATGGGCTCGATGCCGGTCAACGACAAGATCCGCGCCGCGCACCTCGGCGTTGAGATCCTCAACATGGGCGACATCCTGAAGGACCCCCGCGGCGCCGACAGCACCGGGTTCTACACGGGCGTGATCGACGGTTCGACGCCGTTTGGCGACGTCGTCGGCGCCGGCCCCGAGGCCGCCTTCCCGGTTCCTCCCACAGTGCCGGCGGCCGATCCGGATCGCCGCGTCCTCACCCGGCAGGACTGGATGCAGGAGTTCTTCGACACCACGTCCGCGCCGAAGGGGCACGGCTTCTCGCCGACCGACGTCGAGAAGGTCTTCGCCTGCTACGCCGTGGAACCGAAGCCGGACGTGCCGGTCAAGTTCATCGCGCTCGACGACACCGGTCCGGACGACCCGGGAACGATGGGCTGCGGGCACCCCTTCGTCGACCAGGAGCGCTACGACTGGCTCGTCGCCGAGCTGGACAAGGGCCAGGCCGAGGGCAAGCTCATGATCATCGGCGCGCACGTGCCGATCGCCGTCGAGAAGCCCGGCTCGGTCCTCGGCTGGAGCCCGATCGCCTGCGTGACCGAGGACGAGCTCCTCGCCAAGCTCCACAGCTACCCGAACCTCATCCTGTGGCTCGCGGGGCACCGCCACTACAACACCATCACCCCGCTGCCGTCGCCGGATCCCGCTCGCCCGGAGCTCGGCTTCTGGGAGGTCGAGACCTCATCGCTGCGGGACTTCCCTCAGCAGTTCCGCACCTTCGACATCGTCCGCAACAGCGACGCCACGGTCTCCGTCTTCGCCACCGACGTCGACCCGGCCGTCGCGGGCGGTTCGCCGGCCGCGCTCTCGCGCACCTACGGCGTCGGAGCACTCAAGCTCTTCAAGCTGGACGAGCCCGCCAGGTTCGGGGATATCACGGTGCCGCCGCTGCCCCTGCTGCCCACGGGTTCCTGCAACGCCGAGCTCGTCGTGCCGCTGAGCCCCGAGATGCAGGCCAAGCTGAGCAGGCCGGGCACGTGAGCGCGGAGCGAGCGCCCGGCCAGAGCATCGCGCTCGCCTCGGTGCCGAACCTGCGCGACCTCGGCGGCTGGCCGACGCGGGACGGCGGGAGCGTGCGGTGGGGCCTGCTGTACCGTTCGACGGGGCTCGACAGGCTGGCAGGCGCGGACATGGCTGCGTTCGCGGCGCTCGGCATCCGCGCGGTCTACGACCTGCGCACCGAGGCCGAGCGCAGCGCGCAGCCCGACCGCCTGCCGCCGGGGACGGAGCACGTCGTGGTCGACGTCCTCGCGGGCTCCGTCGATGCCGCTCCCGCGCAGCTCTTCAAGGTGGCCACGGACCCGGCAGCCGCCGAGGCGCTGCTCGGCGGCGGCAAGGGGCTGGCGCTGTTCGAGGCCGGCTACCGCGAGATCGTGAGCCTGCCGAGCGCCGGCGCCGCGTACCACCGCTTGTTCTCGGACCTGACTCGCGAGGAGCACCGGCCGGCCCTCTTCCACTGCACCACGGGCAAGGACCGCACCGGCTGGGCGGCGGCCGCGCTCCTGCTGCTGCTCGGCGTGCCGGACAAGCTGGTCATGCAGGAGTATCTGCTCACCAACGCCGAGCTGCTGCCGGCGGAGCAGCCGCTGCTCGACCGCTTCCGGGCGCTGGGCGGCGACCCCGACGTGCTGCGCCCGGTGGTCGCCGTCGCGCCGCAGTACCTGCAGGCGGCGCTCGACGAGATGCGCAAGGAGTTCGGCACCGTCGAGGCCTACTTCGCCGAGGGACTGAAGCTGGACGCGGCCGCCCAGCAGGCCCTTTGCGCGACGTTCGTCGAAACCGCCGCGCGCCCAGCACCCCGAGAGGCAACGCCCCGTACACGCCGACGGGCTTGAGGATCGGGGTCAGATCCACCTCGCGGTACGCCAGGCCCAGGCGTTCGATCTCGCGCAGCGCGTCGCTCTTGCTCCGCGGGTCCGAGTCGCGCTCCGGCAGGATGAGCGCCAGCACCCTGTCCGGCCCGAGGGCGCGGGCCTGCGGCGAGACCACCACCGCGCAGTCGATGCCCCAGCTCATCCCGAGCGCGACGCCGCCCCGCTGCATCTCGTCCATCTGCCGGCGGATGAACTCCTGGATGCGATCCGCGACCAGATGGGCGTCGATGTCCATCCCTGCCCCTACTTCTCGATCATGTCCAGATCGGCGCCGATGTCGCTGCGGAGATCCCAGGTGAGGTAGTCGAGGCTCATCGGCAGCCCCAGCTCCAGGGTCGAGATGAACTGCACGCCGGCGCGCAGTCGGCGCGGCCGGCACTCCAGCAGGTGCCCGCCCTGCGTGCGGTCGGCCGACAGGAAGTGCAGGTGCAGGCCGGGCACGGTCAGCGACTCGAGGAACGCCGGGCTGAAGAAGCCGGCCAGCGTGCCCTCGACCTCGGTGAATTCGAAGACCGGCTGGTCCGCCACCACCTCGACCAGCGGCCGGTAGTTCTCCTGCCTGGGCACCGACCGGACCTTGACGTGGGCAAAAGTGCCCTCGAGGCGCAGCGCGTAGAAGAGGTTGGGCGACGGCAGCAGGCTCAGGAGCCAATCCTGGAAGGCGGCGTAGCCGAGCTCCTCGTCCAGGTCGTCGTGGCTGGCGGGAGCGTAGAAGGTGACGCAGGCGAACGGCGTCGTCGCCTCCTCGCCCACCTCGTGGACCTGCCCGTCGCCGGTGATCTGGTACACGCGGCCGTCGAGCACGATCATCTCGCCGTCGAGGCTGTCGAAGGTGCCCAGCCCGAAGTCGCCGTGCTGCAGGATCTTGCTGAACGGGATCCTCTCCTGGTAGATGCCCTCCACGACCGCGTTGACCGGGGCGCACAGGTAGATCGGGCTCGGCTTCCTGGTCATGCGTCTCCTCCCACGCCGTGAAGCGCCGGCCGCACGGCCGGCGCCCAGACGGCGACTCGCGCCTCAGCGCTGCGCCGGAGGATACACGGAACCGGGACCCGCTGCGAGGAGTGCGGCGCAGGCTGAGGCGCCGCGCCAGAGCCGGGCCGGTGATGACGCTCAAGAAGAGAGGCCGGGACCCGCACGCGGGTCCCGGCCTCTGCAGGGGTCGCCCCCAAAAGCGGCTTCACGCTCTCTTCGCGCTGCAGGGCGTCAGATGAGCTTCTCCGGAACGTCGTCCCAGCACTTCCAAAAGCTCTCGGAGCCCGCGTGCTCGAAGACGATGCCAGCCGCGGCGACGTCGTCCATCTGCTCGTCGCTGAGCTCGGCCCTGGAGGCGGCGAGCTCCTCCTCGTTGAAGTCGAAGCCGGCCGCTTTCACGAGCTCGGCGCACGCCTCGGCGCTCTCGGCCTGCTTGAGCTCTGTGGCGAACGCCTCGTCCGACGCGAGCTTGGCGACGAACGCCTGGGCTGATTCGAGTGACATGTGCGGCTCCTTTGGTCGCGTTGCGGAAGTGCTGAGCGCCGCGGCGCTGCGCCGGCGGCCATGGTCAGACTACAGCAATAAGTTACCCTCGTCAAGCCCGCCGGATCGGCGGGGTCATCAGGTGGTCGAGGCCATGTCGACATCGCGCTTCGGACGGCCGTTCGCGGCCCCGGAAGCCACACTCGACCAGCCGCCGGCGCGCCGGCGCTCAAGACGCGAGCCGCGCCTGCCGATGAACCAAGGAACGAAGGTACCCGAAGCGGGAAGGACTCTTCATGATCGCCAGACGCCGGAACCAGTTCGGGGTGATCGCCCTCCTGGGACTCTCTCTTGCCCTGCTCTCGAGCCCGGCGCTCGCCTGGGGAAGCCCGGCGCTCGCCGCCGGCGTGCCGGCGGGCGCGACGTACTCCGCGGGCAGCCTTGCTGCGCCCCTCGACGCCTCGCTGGTCAAGCGGCCACTCGCGCTCACCGGCGGGCTGGCGGCAGTGCTGCCTCCCGCCGTGGACCTCTCCGCCTGGGTGCCTCCGGTCGGGGACCAGGGGGGGTCCGGCACCTGCTACGCGTGGGCCACCACGTACTACGCCAAGACCATGATGGAGAAGAAGGAGCACCCATCGTGGGACCTCTCGGATCCGCGCTACCAGTTCAGCCCTGCCTGGACCGACCATCAGGTGAACGACTGCGGTATCCGCGGTGGCGGGTTTCCCGCGGACGCCATGCGCCTGCTCACCCAGAGAGGCGCCGTGGACATGGCGGAGATGCCGTTCGATGAAGGCGACGCGGCGACGCGGCCCCTGCGCCGGCAGCTCCAGGCCGCCAAGCCCTACCGCAATCTGGACTACGGCGCCTTCTGGATCCGGGAGGGCGCCGCCCCGTACACGACCCCGGTCCCCATCGAGGACCTCAAGGCGTGGCTGGCCGCCGGGAACCCTGTCGTGATCAACTTCCAGATGCATGAGTTCTCCCCCTTCGCCTACGGCGCGCCGGTGCACTACCTGGACGCCGAGGAGGGGTACATCGAGGGTAACCACGCCGTGTGCATCGTGGGCTACGACGACGACGCCAACCCGACGGGCGCCGACGCCGACCACCGTGGGGGGTTCAAGGTCGTCAACTCGCTGGGGCCCGACTGGAACGGCCCGGACAAAGGCTTCATCTACTTGAGCTACCACTACATGGCACAGTGGGTAGCTCAGGCCTGGTGGATGGAAGACGCGGGGCCCGACGGCCCGGTGCTCGACAGCATCAGCGTGGACCAGGCGAACGCCGGCGGGGTCGTGACCCTGAAGGGGAGCAACTTCGGCGCCCTGCGGGGCGCGGCCCGGGTGAGCTTCAACGGCGTCGATGCACCCTCGGCGGGCTGGTCGAACGAACGCGTCACGGCGCTGGTGCCCGAGGCGGCGACGAGCGGACCGCTCACGCTCTACGACTGGGAGGGCAACGCGACCGCCTCCTTCCCCTTCGTGGTCGGCGGTCTCGAGGCGGGCAGCGCCTTCATCAGCAGCACCTCGCCGGCGACCTGCAGCACCGGCACCACGGTGACCGTGTCGGCGCGGGGCGGGGACTTCGGCGCCGACAGCCAGCTCTACCTCGCCGGTGACTCCGGACTCTGGATCCCGGCCTCCGAGCAGGTCGCCTCGGGGACCACTTCCATCAGCGGCGTCTTCGACCTGCACGGAGTCCTGCCCGGCAAGTACACCATCGCGGTGCGCACCGCCGGCGGCAAGCTGGCCCGCACGAACCACCCCATGGTCGTCACGGACGGCGTCGACACGTTCGAGCCCAACGACTCGCCCCAGACAGCTCACGGCCCGGTGCAAAGCGGGACGATCCATGTGTCTTACATCTCGGCCAAAGGCGACCAGGACTTCTACGAGGTGAGGGTGCCACGGCGCAGGGCGACCATCGCCGCGACCCTGTCGGGGATCCCCGACTTCTGCGTTTACAGCCTCAGCCTGTGCGACGCGTCCGGCAAGGTGCTCGCCTCCTCAGACAACTATCAGCAGATGAACGAGACCGTCACGCAGGTCTGTGCGCAGGCCGGCACCTACTACGTGCTCGTGAGCCAGTCGTGGAACTGCGACCGGTTCCAGCCGTACTCGCTGGAGGTGACGATCGACTGACGGCGGCGGACCTGACGGCGGCCGCCGCGCCGGCGCGCAGCGCCCGGCGCGAGCCGCGGAGGCGTCGAGGCCGAAGTCGCCGTGCTCGCGGAGCTTCAGCAGCGGGATTTGCTGCCTGCGGATGCCCCTCAACGAGCGCACTGACCGGCGCGCACAGGCGGAGCCGCCGGTGGCGGCATCATCTCGCCGCCCACGCCATCGCGTCGCGCAGCTCGCCCACGCCGAACAGCCTGATGCGCGTGGGCGCCAGC
>JBAXRL010000148.1:0-6537 GCA_037131205.1 Actinomycetes bacterium
GCGCGCCTCGTCGTGCAGGCGCTTGAAGGGCTGGAAGAGCTTGCCCACGTAGGCCTGGTCGAAGCCGGCGCCGTTATCGCGCACGAAGTAGGCGCGCCGGCCCTCGTGCGTCGCGACGCCCACCTCGATGCGCGCCGCGGGTACCTCTCGGGTGAACTTCCAGGCGTTGTCGAGCAGGTTGCCGAGCACGACGCGCAGGAGCCCCGCGTCGCCGTGCGCCTCCAGGCCTGGCGCGACCACGATCTCGACCTCGCGTCGCGGCTCGCGCCGCGCGAGGTCGGCGGCGAGCTCGCCGGCGAGCGCCGACAGATCCACCGCCGTCATGTCCATCTCGGCGTGCGACAGCCGCGACAGGCGCAGCAGGTCGTCGATGAGGCGCCCCATGCGCTGCACCGCGGCGCGCACGCGCCGCAGGTGGTCCCTGCTCTGCTCGTTGAGGCCGTCGCCGCTCTCCTCGGCGATCATCGCGCTGAACCCATCGACGGCGCGGAGCGGGCCGCGCAGGTCGTGCGCCACGGAGTAGGCGAAGGCCTCCGCCTCACGGTTTGCCAGCTCCAGCTCGGCGGTGCGCCGGCGCACCCGGCCCTCGAGATCGGCGTTGAGGCGACGCACCTCATCCTCGGCGCGCCGCCGGTCGCCGATGTCCACCGACAAGGTGAGGACGCGGTCGACCTCGCCATCCTCGTCGCGCAACGGCGCCGCGGTCGCAAGGAAGGAGCGACCCGCGTACTCGACCTCGAAGCGCGCCGTCTCTCCCTCCAGCACTCGCCGGTAGTGGCTCTCCACCATCTCCGCCGACTCCGCGCCGAGCACGTCGCCGCTGCTCTTGCCGGCGAGCTCCTCGCTGGAGAGGCCCAGGTCACGCAACGCCTCTCCATCGACATACAGGTAGTGGAGGTCGCGATCGAGGATCTGCACGATCCCCCCGGGCAGCGCCGCGATGATCGCCCGGCTCCGCTCCTCGCTCTCCCTGAGCGCCTCGTCCGAGCGCCGCCGGCGGCGCTGGTCCACGAGCAGCAGCCCGAGCAGCAACGTGGCCAGCGGATAGATGACGATCACCGGCAGGCTGATGACCCTCAGCACGGCGAACGGCTTCGGCCACGGCAACGAAAACATGAGCGCCAGCATCAGCGCGTTCACGGCGAGGCCGAAGAGGTAGAGCTCGAGGCCGCCGGGGTCCCGCTCCCAGGTGCGCCGCAGGCGCCGCCAGGCGATACCGACGCCCACAGACATGGCGATCACCGAGACGCCGGTGAACGCTCCCGAGCCGCCCTGGCTGATGCGGTAGACGGCGGCGATCACGCCGGCCACCAGCCCGGGGATCGTGCCGAAAAAGAGTGTCCCCGTGCTCAGCACCACGGAGCGCGTGTCGAAGATGATCCCGCTGGGCATGCGCCACGAGGCGAGCATGACGGCCACCGAGATGCCGCCGAGGACGACGCCGGTGAGGATCTTGACCGACGTCGTCTGCCGGCGGAAGTGCCGCGCGATGAGGTCGTACACAAACGCCAGGACGAGCAGCAGCGCGGCGTTCTCCACGAGCGTCAGGAAGCCGGTACCGTCCAGCGCTCAGCCCTCCCCTCGCGTGCCGGCCACGAACCTTGAAGACAGCCTACCCCAACGGGACCCGCCGCAAGCCACGCGGCGGCGGCGGGAGCCGGCGGGCGCCGGCCCTTGCGGGGCCGGCCGGCGGCGGGCGCCGGCCCGCTCGCCCCGTCGCCCGCCGCCGCCTCCCGATGCGGTAGCATGGCGTCAGGCAGCCCCCCCGACGACCCAGAGGTGATCCGGCGATGTACTTCCAACGCGGCACGCTCACTCCCGAACAGACCAGGCTGGTCCTGCGCGACCTGCCCATCGACATCAGCTTCGCCGACGAGGACGACGTCCTGGTGTACTGGAGCGGCGCCACCTACAACACCTGCGACCCGCGCTACATCGGCCGCGACGTGCGCGACTGCCATCCCGAGAGCTCGCTCGAGTGCCTCGAGGAGATCCTCCGTGAGTTCAAAGCGGGCACCAGGGACGAGGCCGAAGGCTGGGAGCAGGACGGCAAGCGCTTCCAGCACACGCGGTACACGGCGGTCCGCGACGACGCCGGCGCCTACAAGGGCATCCTCGAGGTGAACCACGATATCACCGAGATGCGCGCCCTGGAGGGCGTGCAGCGCCTTCCCGGCTGGTGAGGGGAGCGCACCTCGAGATGCTCGCGCTGCTCGCCATCGGCGGCACGGGCAAGGCGCTCCTGCTCATCGTCGCCGGCGTCGCCGGCATCTTCACGGGGCTGTCGCTGCGCTCCTGGCGGGAGCGCCGCAAGAAGTGACAAGTGACGCCGGACGGGCGGCGGCGGCGCGGCCTCGGGCGGCGGCCTCGGGCGGACGGGCGGCGGCGGCGCGGCCTCGGGCGGCGGCCTCGGGCGGACGGGCGGCATGTCGAAGAGGGAAGATAAGAATTCCTTGACTGTCGGGTGGCGTACGGCCGTTCGCAGGCTCGCTCGCCGGAGGGAAGATAAGGATTCGCCGGAATTCCTTATCTTCCCTCACAGTACTACCCCGCCGCGGCGGCTCCGACGGGCCGGCGCATGCCGGCCGCGGGTCGCGTCCCCGCGCGCGGCCGCGCGCGGGATTTACCGGCGCGCGAACCGCCCGTCGCGGCCGGCGAAGTCCAGCACCATGAGCCTGACACCGCGGGCGCGGCCGGCGCGCACGCTGAAGACGGCCGCCGTGCCGGTCTCGGGCTGGCGCCAGGTGTCGCCGTCCCACGGCACGTAGCGCAGCGTCGCGCCGCGACCGAGCTTGATCGAGAGCCCTGAGCCCGGGCCGCGCTTCACCGTCACGTTGCCGTAGTAGGCATTGGCATAGACGCCCTCATAGACAACCCTCGCGCGCGGCGAGGCCGCGTCGGCGGGTGGCACTTCGGGCAGATGCTCGTAGGGGTCGAGGATCGATCCCTTCATCGCGTCCTGCAAGAGCCGCTGCTGCTCCGCGAGCCAGTCCTCCTGTGACGCACCCTGGATGAAGAGGTCGTAGAGCGTGTTCGTCAGGGCGGTCGCCAGCGCATGGCCCTCGGGGAACGCATTGGTGAGCACGACGATGCCCACGCCGTCGGCCGGCATCATGCTGATCATCGTGCTCACGCCGGCGCTGAAATCGCCGCCGTGCTGGACCACGCGGCGCCCGAGGTAGCTGTGGGTCTGCCAGCCGAGGGCGTAGGCGGTGGGGCCGGCCTCGTCGTCGCCGATCACGGTAGTGGCCGCGTGAGTCGCCGCCAGAGCCTCGGCGCCCGCGACGCGCACCCCGGCCAGCGCCCCCCCGTTGAGCTGCACGCGCAGGTAGAGCACCATGTCGGCGATCGACGAGCTCACACCCCCCGCCGGAGCCATGACGTCGTCGTCCTGCGGCGTCCCGGCCTGCATCGTGCCGTTGACCAGGGTGTGCGACCCCGAGCGGTCGAGCGCGTCGAGGTAGGCGCGGTAGGTGAGGACGGTCGAGCTCATGCCGAGGGGCGCGAGCAGGCGCGTGCGCACGAGCCTCTCCCACGACAGACCCGTGGCCCTCGAGGCGCCCTCCGCGGCGGCGGTGGGCAGGGCGTTCTGGTAGGCGTAGGCCGCGCGGAAGCCGGCGACCGGCTCCAGATACCGGAGCCGGCGCAGAATCTCCAGGCGGCCGTAGCCGAACTGCTCGAGCTCGTCGCCGGCGTACTCGGGCAAACCGCTGCGCTGCGCCATGAGGTCGCGGAACGCGACGTGCCGGCTCACCCAGGGGTCCCAGAGCGCGAAGCCGGGCCAGTACTTCTCCACAGGGTCGTCCCAGGCGATCTCGCGCTCGGTGACGAGCGCGGCCAGCATCGTCGTGGTGAAGCTCTTCGAGATGGAGGCGAGCTGGAACACGGTGTCCTTGTCGACCTTCTCGGGCTTGCCCACCTCGCGGACGCCGAAGCAGCGCACGTAGACGGCGCCGTCGCCGGCGACCACCGCCACGGCGGCGCCGGGCGCCTGGCTGCGCGTGAAGATGTCCTCGGCCTGAGCGTCGAATTCGGGGAGGATCGCCTTCACGGCGACGCTCGCGGCCGCCCGCCTCGCGGCGGCGGCCTCGGCCGACGGCGTCGGCGTGGGCGTCGGCGTGGGCAGCGGAGCGTCCGAGGGCGACGGTGAGGCCGCGGAGGACGCGGAGGGCGGCGCGGAGGGCGACGGGGAGGGCGCGGCCGAAGGCCGCGCCGCCGTCGCCGTCGCCGCGGGCGTCGCCTTCCCGGTGACCTTGACGCCGCAGGCCGCCGGCAGCGCGGCGAGACCGGCGGCCGCCAGGAGCAGCAGCGCCAGGGTGCGCATCTTCATCAGCGTGCCTCCTCGTCGGGTGGGGCGGCGGGGCCGCGGCGCAGCCGCTCGTACCCGCGTTCGCGGCCGCGCCTCTCCTGTTCGCCACAGGTACGAGCATACCCCCGCCGCGGCGTCGTTGCGGGTGTAGACTGCGCGCAGGTCGGGATATGGGGCGGGATGGATACCTGCGCCGCCGCGCGGAAAGGCCGACGGCGGCGCGCGGCACAGGAGGGACCATGGCACGCAGCACCAGGCAGACCGCAGCGCCCAAGACCGTGGAGCGGCAGTGGTCGCCGCGCGTGAGCGCGGCGCTGCTGGGGCGCCTCGCGGCGCGCGCCGCCGTGACGCCGGCCAAGAAGACCATCGCCGTCGAGGCGCCGTTCAGCGGCGAGGCCCTCGGGCAAGTACCGCAGGGCACGCCCGCCGACGTGGCGGCCGCCTGCGCGGCGGCGCGCGAGGCGCAGCAGGACTGGGCGCGGCGCTCGTGCGCCGAGCGCGGCGCGGTCATGCTGCGCTTTCACGACCTCCTCATCGACAACGCCGCCGAGATCCTCGACATCATCCAGATCGAGAGCGGCAAGGCGCGCCGCCACGCCTTCGAAGAAGTGCTGGACGTGGCGATCCAGGCGCGCTACTACGCGCACGCGGCGGCGGACTTCCTGCGGCCGCGCCCCCGGCAGGGCGCGCTGCCCCTGCTCACCAAGGCCTGGGAGCATCATCACCCGCGCGGCGTGATCGGCGTCATCGCCCCGTGGAACTACCCGCTCACGCTGGCCGTGGGCGACGCCCTGCCGGCGCTCATGGCCGGCAACGGCGTGGTCGTCAAGCCCGACGCCCTGACGCCGTACTCGGCGCTGTGGGCGGCCGGGCTGCTCGAGGAGGCAGGCCTACCCCGCGGCCTCCTGCAGATCGTCACCGGCCGCGGCGCCGAGCTTGGCGAGCCGCTCGTCGACGGCGCCGACTACCTCATGTTCACCGGCTCGACGGCCACGGGCCGCAAGGTCGCGGCCTTGGCCGCCGGGCGGCTCAAAGACAGCTCGATGGAGCTCGGCGGCAAGAACGCCCTGCTGGTGCTGCCCGACGCCAACCTGCGACGGGCCGTGCCGGGCGCGGTGCGCGGCATCACCTCCAACAGCGGGCAGCTCTGCATCAGCATCGAGCGCGTGTACGTACACGCCGCCGTGTACGACGTGTTCGCGGCGCGGCTCGCGGAGGCGCTGCGCGCCGTGCGCCTGGGCGCGAGCCTCACCTTCCTCGAGGACATGGGCTCCCTGATCGACGCCGACCAGCTCGCCAAGGTCGCGGGCCACGTCGCCGACGCCGTCGGCAAGGGGGCTGAAGTGCTGGCCGGCGGCACGGCCCGCCCCGAGCTCGGCCCGTACTTCTTCGCGCCCACGCTGCTGGCCGGCGTCACCGCAGAGATGGACCTGTGCCGCGCCGAGACCTTCGGCCCCGTCGCGGCCATCTACCGCTGCGCCTCGGTGCAGGAGATGATCGACCGCGCCAACGACTCGAGCTACGGCCTCAACGCAAGCATCTGGACGCGCGACACGCGCTTCGGCCGCGAGCTGGCGACGCGCGTACAGACGGGCACCGTGAACATCAACGAGGCCTACTCGGCGACGTGGGCCTCGGCGAGCCCGATGGGCGGGTTCAAGGAGTCGGGCCTGGGGCGGCGCCACGGCAGTCAGGGCATCGCCAAGTTCACCGAGGCGCAGACCGTGGCGGTGGAGCGCCTGCTGGCCATCGACACGCCGCCGTTCCTCAGCCATCAGCAGTACGCGGCGCTCATGAGCGCGGCCATGAAGCTGCTCAAGTACGCCGCGCCGCTCATCAAATGACCACGCCCGGAGGTACGCCGTGACTGCGATCAACAACAAGCACGTGCTCATCACCGGCGGCGCTTCGGGCCTCGGCCGGCGCCTCGCGCTGAGATGCGCCGAGATGGGCGCCGCCGTCTCCATCTTCGACCTCGACGAGGCCGGCGCTCAGGCGGCCGCCGCCGAGGCGGCGGCCCGCGGCCCCGGCCCGGTGCGCGCCTTCGCCGGCGACGTCGGCGACCGCGAGCGGGTCGCGGCCTGCGCCGCCGAGGTCCTCGCCGCTCAGGGCGCGGTGGATATCCTCGTGAACAACGCCGGAGTCGTCAGCGGCAAGCCGCTGCTCGAGCTCTCGGACGAGCACATCGAGCGCACCTTCAGGGTCAACACCCTGGCGCTGTTCTGGAC
>JBAXRL010000149.1:0-6532 GCA_037131205.1 Actinomycetes bacterium
GTGGCCGCCGTCGGCGATGTCGAGCGCCGCCTGGATGCCGGCGATGCCGCCGCCGATGACGAGGGCGCGCTTGGTGACCGGGATGTGGATGCTCTCCAGCGGCCGGTTGTGCTTGACCTTCTCGACGATGGTGCGGGTGATGTCGATGGCCTTGCTCGTGGCCTCGCCGCGGTCCTCGTGGATCCAGGAGCAGTGCTCGCGGACGTTGGCCATCTCGCACATGAACTGGTTGAGGCCGGCCTGGTCGCAGGCGCGGCGGAAGGTCTTTTCGTGCATGTGCGGCGAGCAGGCGGCGATGACCACGCCGGTGAGGTTGTTTTCCTCGATGGCCTTCTTGACCAGGGCCTGGCCCGGGTCGGAGCACATGTACTTGTAATCCTCGGCGACGGCGACGCCGGGGTGTTCCCTGAGGGCCTCGGCGACCGCCTCGCAGTCGACGGTGCGGGCGATGTTCTCGCCGCAGTGGCAGACGAAGACGCCGACACGGCTCACTGAGCCTCACCCTCCTTCGAGCCGGCGCCGGCGGCAGCGGCGGCGGCGCCGACCTTCTGCTTCTCGGCGCGAACGGCGGCCTTGGCGGCGGCCTCTTCTTTGGCGAGCTTCTCGGCGGCGACGCGCTCCGCCGCCTGTTGCACGAGGCGCGCCATGAACGGCGCGGTGTCGACGAAGTGGCGGCTCATGCCGAGGTCGGCGGGCGCCAGCCCGAGGGCGAGGCCCACCATCTCGGTGACGAACAGGATCGGCAGAGGCTCTTCGCCACGCCTGGCCATGGCCTTCTGACGCAGGTCGAGGTTGGAGTGGCACAGCGGGCAGGCCACGATGATGGCCTCGGCGCCGTGGGAGCGGGCGTTCTCGATGATGGCGCGCCCGAGCCGCAGCACCGACGCGGTGCGGCTCACGCTGAAAGCGCCGCCGCAGCACTCGACCTTCATGTCCCAGTCGACGGCGTCGGCGCCGCAGGTCTTGATGACGTCGTCCATGGAGGTCGGCTGCTCGGGGTCGTCGTAGCCGCACACCTCCGCAGGGCGCACGAGCAGGCAGCCGTAGTAGGCGGCCAGCTTGACGCCCTTCAGCGGGTTGGGCGCGACGCTCGCGGCGATCCTGGTCTCGATGGTCGCCGAAACGTCGCGCAGCAGCTCGACGGCGTTGTGTACATCGACGGAGTTCGAGAACGGGCGCCCGAGAATGTCGGGGATCTGCTCGGCGAGGCCGTCTTCGCTGGCGATCGCGAGGCGGGCGGCGGACAGGCGGTTGTAGCAGGCGGCGCAGGGCGCCACTACCGTGCCGAAGCCCTGCTCCTCGGCGAGCGCCAGATTGCGCGCCGGCAGCGCGACGCCGAGCAGGTGGTCGGTGGTGTGGCCGCTGCTCGCGCCGCAGCAGGACCAGTCCCTGATCTCGGCGAGACCGATACCGAGCTCGGTGGCTACGGCGCGAAGACTCTCGTCGAACTCGCGTGAGGTGCCGTGCAGGGAGCAGCCGGGATAGTAGGCGACGTCGGTCACGGCGGGGCGCGGAGGCGCGGCGGTGTCGGTCATGGAGTCACGCCGCACTTCTCGAAGATGCGCTTGATCTCGGCGATGCCTTCGATGCGGTCGGGGAGCAGGCTCAACTTGCCCCGCGCGACCATCGCCGGCACATTGTTGGCATCCTTGACGAGGTCGCCGCTGCGCAGCTTGTACTCGATGACCATACCCATCTCGTGCAGACGGCCGTTGCCGCGGATCTGCTGGAGGAAGGCGCGATGGAAGGCGGCGATGGTGCGGGGCATGTCGGCGGCGCCGGCCTCGATGCTCATCTCGCGTACGGCGTCGATGACGCGCGCCGGGTCGCAGGCGTTGGGGCAGCGCGCGGTGCAGGTCTCGCAGGTGAGGCAGAGCCAGATGGACTGGTCGGCGAGCGCGTCCTTGCGACGATCCTGCATGACGAGGCGCATCACGTTGTGAGGGCGCAGGTCGGACTCGGACGCCATGGGGCAGCCGGCGGAGCATTTGCCGCACTGGTAGCAGGTCGCGGCGTTGATGCCGGTGGCCTCGCGGATGTCGGCGGCGAGGGTACGGGACGAAACGCTCATGTGGATCTGCTGCCTGCCTTTCTGCTGCGGCCGGCGACGCTGCGGGCGCCGGCCGATACCCTGTCTGAGGTAGCAGAACGATCCTGCTCCTGCACGTAGTGTAAAGCCGCCGGGGAATCCGGGCAAGCTTGTCCTCTCCTTCACAAGTGCCCGGGCTTCGGCGACGACCCCTTCGACGAGGGCGATCACCAGGTTCGGGTCGGCGATCTGCACGTAGTGGTCGCTTCCGGGAGCCACGACCAGGCGGCTCCTGGACGACTGAGTCGCCTGGTCGGCCTGGAGACGGCGCCACACGCGGTTCTCCCGCGCCGCCAGGGCCGGTACGCCGGAGAGCCCCATGGGCGTGCGCGAACGCACCACGACGAGCGGGATGTCGCCGAGGCCGGCGACCTCCTCGGCGGCGCCGGCGGCGCCTCCCCGGACCGGCGGATCTCACGGCGAAGAGCCGGGAGAGGCGCCCGGTGAAGATGACGGCGGGAACACGGCGCCCGGTGCACGCGCCGGCTCGGTCACCGGGTCGGCCACGCGCCTGGAGTCGCCGCCGATCGGGCTCTCGAGCGGAAGCGCTCACGCCGTGGCGATGCCGAACTTGCGGCGTCTTGCCCGCACGCAGCGCAGGACTCTCCGAGCCGCGGGCTCCGGGTCCGGTTCGATCTCGAAATCCCAGAGGCGGATCACGCGCCACCCCAACGTCCTCAGCCGTGAGTCCACGTCGCGATCGCGCTCCCTGTTGCGGGCGATCTTCTTGTCCCAGTAGGGACTGCAGCGACCAGGCCAGTACTTGCTGGGGTGCCCGTGCCAGAAGGCCCCGTCAACGAATACCGCCACCCGCGCCCGGCCGAAGGCCACGTCGGGCTTGCCCGGAAGCGCGGAGCGGTGGCATCTCCAGCCCCGCGCGCCCAATGCGTAGAGCGCCTTGCGAAGAGCCACCTCCGGCCCGGTGTCGGTGGCCTTGACGCGGGCCATCGTCCGGCTGCGCACCTCGGGACTGACGGTATCGGTCATGCTGCCGCCTCACCCTCGCTCGGTGTCTTTGCCGGGTCCGCCGGCGGTCCTCCAAGACCGGCGGACACCCGACGTTCACGTATCGGCTTTGCCGGACTCGCGATCGGCGGTGTGGTTGAAGTCAGACTGCGACATGCGCCGCAATACTATCGCGGCTGGGCGCCTGTCGTTCGACCGATGGGCGGAGAGAGTGCTCAGCGAGCCAGGCCGCCGCCGGCACGCACGCGGCATCACCGAAAGCGAAGTACGCCCGATCTGGGTGCGCGTCACCGAGCCGGAAGTCCGCGGCTCCCTGCCGGCGAGCAGACTCTCTGGGAGTCAGCCGGCGAACGCGAGCCGCACCAACACCCGCCTCGACGAGCGCTTGCTTGCTTGAGCCCCCGCGGGCGGTTCTCAGGCAACCCGCCACATCGTCCGTACGGATCTCCCCAACGGCTGCTCCGTGCCGAGTGCGACGACAGGCGGCGCGCCGGCCCAGGCGGCGCGCCGGCCGGGCCTCACGGCGACGCGCTGGGTGACGGCGACGGCGAAGCCACGGCGCCCGGCGCCCACGCCGGCATTATCGCCCAGTCGGCGAGGCGCTGGGAGTCGCCGCCGCTGGGACTCAGGAGATAGAGGTTCCCGCTGCGGTACTTGCCGGTGTCCCATTCGGCCCAGGCGATGGTGCTGCCATCGGGCGACCACGCGAGATCCTGGACAAAGGTCTTCTTGTAGTGGGTGATGACCTTGGGCGCTCCGCCGAGGCTGGTGTCGAAGACGTAGAAGTACACGGCGCCGTTGCCGTTGTTGTTGATGGACTGCCCGGTGAACACGACCCTGGCGCCGCTTGGGTCCCAGGCGTAGCCCGCCGGGAACATGAGCTCCCTGGCCGGCATCAGCGTCGTTCCGTGGATGTCGATCACGGTGTACGAGGTGCCCACATCGCTGCCGGCCTGGCGATAGATCACGGCGGCGCCGGTCGGGGAGATCAGCGGGTCGTCGAAGGCCCGCGCGTTCACATCGAAGAACGCCTTCGACGAGCCGAGCTGCGTGACGGCGCCGGTGGCCCGGTCGAGGACGTTGAGGCGCTCGGTCGCCGACCAGAAGCCGTACTGGTCCGACTTCTGGTCGGTGTACGTGACGTAGACGACCTTGTCGCCGTCCGTCGAGGCGCTGACGGAGACGCCGCGCAGCGCCACGCCGGCAGCGTCCTTCAAGGGCTCGGCGCCGCCGGCGACGGGGTCGTACACGAGCAGCTCGGCGTCTTCGCCCTGGTACTTCGGGGTCGCGGTGAAGCCGGCGACGAGCAGCGATCGCGGGCCGAGCCAGGCGATCGAATCGACGGCGACGACCGCGGGGTCGGCGATGCGGGCTCTCTGCACAGTGCCCCGCGCCACGTCGACCACGGAAAGCTCAGGACGCTTCCAGTCGCCGGCGATGCAGGCGATGCGCTGTCCGTCCGGCGAGTAAGCGATCTGGAAGATCTGCGGCCCCAGCGTGGTCGCCAGCTCCTTGACGGCGCCGTCGGCGGCCACAGTGCCGAGCACGTTTCCCTGACGGCCGACGGCCGCGGCAAGAAAGCCGCCCGCGGACGGTGTGGGCGTGGCGCCGCCGGACGAGGCGACGGGCGTCGGAGTCTTGCCGCCGCCGCCGTCGTTCGAGCCGGCCGGCAGGATGAAGAAGTAGATCGCCGCCGCGGCCGCCGCGGCGATGACCAGGACGATGATGACGACGAGCAGCGCCGGGCCGCGCCCCCTGCGGGGCGGTCCGCCGGCGCCGCTTGTCGTCACCGGCGGCGGCGTGGGGGGCACCGCGCCGGCCGGGCTCGCCGGCGGCGGAGGCGCGCCGGCCCAACTCGGCCGGCCGGGCGCGGCCGCCGGTGTGGGCGCTGTGGGCGCGGCGGGCGCCGCGTCGATGACGGCGCCGCAGGTTCTGCAGAAGACGGCGTCGGCGGGCAGGGCGCCGCCGCAGGAGGGGCAGGCGGCGGCAATCGCGCCGCCGCAGCCGGCGCAGAACCGCGCCTCGTCCTCGTTGGCGCGGCCGCAAGACGGGCAGTTCCTGGCCATTGTCCCCTCCGGGTGCGTTGAGCCGTGGGCTCTCGACACCATGGTACCCGCTTCGTCCCGCGCGGCACAGACCGCGGACGGCCGGGGACGCTTTCAGCCGGCGGGCGCGCGGATCCTACGGTGAAACGACGGGCGCGAGTGAAGTAGCGAGCTTCCAGGAGGAGACGCGACACTGGCCGTCCTTCTTCCAGCCCACCGCCACCACCGTGCCGTCGGCGCGTAGACCGACGGTGTGCCTGTACCCGGCCGAGACGGCGATCAAGTCGCGCCAGGAGGAGACGCGACACTGGCCGTCCTTGTTGGAGCCCACGGCCACCGCCGTGCCGTCGGCGCGCAGGCCCACGCTGTGAAAGCCCCCGGCCGAGACGGCGACCAGGTCGTTCCAGGAGTAGACGTCACACTGGCCGTTGCTATTTCGGCCCGCCGCCACCACCGTGCCGTCGGCGTGCAGACCCAGGGTGTGGAAGTCCGCGGCCGAGACGGCGACCAGGTCGCTCCAGGAGGAGACGTCACGCTGGCCGTCGCTGTTTCGGCCCGCCGCCACCGCCGTGCCGTCGGCGTGCAGACCGACGCTGTGGAACCTGCCTGCCGAGACTGCGACCAGGTCGTCCCAGGACGAGACGCGACATTGACCGGACTTGTTTGAGCCCACGGCCACCGCCGTGCCGTCGGCGCGCAGACCGACGGTGTGCCTGTCCCCCGCCGAGATGGCGACCAGGTCGCTCCAGAAGGAGACGCGACACTGACCGTACTTCTTCTCACCCACCGCCACTGCTGAGCCGTTGGCGCGTAGACCGACGGTGTGATAGGCCCCCGCCGAGACGGCGACCAGGCCCCTCCAGGAGGACACGCGACATTGACGCCAGGAGCTGTCGCCCACCGCCACCGCCGTGCCGTTGGCGCGCAGGCCCACAGTGTGAACGTACCCGGCCGAGACGATCTCGTTGCCCGCGTCGCGAAGCTGCGCGGCGCCTCCCGCCGACGGCGAGCTCGAAGGCGAGCGGCTGGACGAAGCGACGGGCTTCGGACTCTTGCCGTCGCCGTCGTCGGAGCCCGAGGGCAGGATGAAAAAGAAGATCGCCGCCGCAGCCGCCGCGGCGATGACCAGGACGATGATCGTGACGATCAGCGCCGGGCTGAGCCCCCCGCGGGGCGGCCCGCCGGCGCCGCGCGCCATCATCGGCGGCGGCGTGGGGGGCACGGCGCCGGACGGGATCGCCTGAGGTGGCCGCGGCCGGGGGTCGGACGCCGCCGCGGCGTGAGGCTGGACGATGGTACGCGCCGGCTCCGGCGGCGCGGCGGCTCCCGCGGGAGGCGCCGCGCCTGCGGCGGCGGCGCCGAAGGCGGCGCCGCAGGTCCTGCAGAAGATGACGTCGGCGGGCAGGGCGCCGCCGCAGGCGGGGCAGGCGGC
>JBAXRL010000150.1:0-6526 GCA_037131205.1 Actinomycetes bacterium
ACCTTGATGGCCACGGTCTGCTCGAGGCCGGGGTGCGTGGCCCGGTACACGGTGGCCATGCCGCCCTGGCCGACCAGCGCGGTGATCTTGTAGCGCCCCAGCGTGCTACCGATCAGATCCTTCGCCATCTCTCCCCGTCCCGCCTTTCGGTTACAGGCTTTCGCCGCGCTTCCGCACGACGACGATCTCGCGGCCCGCGGCGCGGCGGCCCCGCCGGCCGCCCGCTCAGAGCGTGTCCTTGCGTTTCTGCAGAACGAAGATCAGGCCGAGCAGCCCTGCGATCAGCACGAGGGACATCGCCCAGTAGAACGCGATGTTGACGTTGAAGATGGCCCCGTACTGGCTGTCCAGCGAGCGCACCAGCGCCACCTTCTGCTCGGTTGTCTCGAGCCCCTTGATGCCCGGCAAGATGGTGTCTGACATGTCGGCCGCCTTGCCTGCCCCGGTCTTGATCTCGGCGATGGTGGCCATCGCCCCCAGCCCCCAGCGCGAGGACGTCAGCGCCCCGAAGACCTTGCCGGGCACCCCCAGATCGGACACCGGCATCATGCCGCCGGAGAAGATGAACTGAGGCACCAGCACCAGGATCACCAGCAGCATGGCGCGGTCTTCGGTGGGGGCGACCGCCGATACGAGGAGCCCCCACATGAGCCCGGCGAACGTGCAGAGGGCGAACGTCGCCAGAAGCCCGAGATACCCGATGCCGCTCAGATGGCCGAAGTCGACGGCGGCGACCTTGAAGAGGAAGAGGATCAGAGCGCTGTACAGGGCGAAGATGGACCCCACCGCCACTTTGGAGGCCACGTAAGGGAAGACGCGCACGCAGACCATGCGCTCGCGCCGGTAGATGGCGTCTTCTTTGACGATCTCACGCACTGAGGTGATGGTGCCGACGAGGACGCCGATGAGGCAGGCCATGAACAGCATCGTCACGACCTTGGTGGCGCTCCCGTCCACAGGGTCGAACAGATTTCGCTTCCACGTGACGAAGTCGAGCACCCCCAGCACCGGCGAGATGGCCAGCAGGAGGATCAGTGTCTTCTTGTCGCGGCGGATGATGTCGAAGTAGCGGGCGGAGAGTATCAGGAACTGGTTCCAGGACGACGACCGCCTGATCTTCGCTCCCGGCGCCGCCGTGCCGCCGGGCGCCTGGGCGCCGGCGCCGTAGCCCCCGCCGAAGCCTCCGCCCGAGGCCGCCGAACGCGCGCCGGCCACCTCGCTCAGCGGCTGCACCACGTACTCCTGGAGCTGGGGGGAGGCCAGAAAGCGCTGCGCCCATTCCTCGGGCGAGCCCCCGGACTCCAGGCGCTCGTAGATCTCGTCGAACTCCTCGACGCCGAAGTACTTAAGGGCGTCCTCCGGCGGACCGCAGTAGGCCAGAAGGCCCCCGCGCACGAGAAAGACGACCTTGTCGCACGCCATGACGTTCTTGGTGGCGTGGGTGATGAGGATGATCGTGCGGCCCTGGTCGGCGAGCTTGCGCAGGAGCTTCATCATCTGCGATTCGGTGGCCGGGTCGAGCCCGGAGGTGGCCTCGTCGAGGAAGAACAGGCTGGGCCGGGTGAGCAGCTCGACGCCGATGGACACGCGCTTGCGCTGCCCCCCGCTGAGCTGCCTGATGACGCGCTCGGCGCAGGCCTTGAGGTCGAGCTCGTCGATGACCTCGCGCACGCGTTGCTCGCGCTCGTGCCGGCTGGTATCGGCCGGCATGCGCAGGCGCGCGGCGTAATCGAGGGCCTTGGACACCGGCAGGTCGAGATGGATGATGTCGTCCTGCGGGACGTAGCCCATCTCGTTGCGGTAGGCGTCGAAGTTGCCGTAGAGGTCGACGCCGTTCAGCAGGACGGCGCCCTCTGTGGCCGGCTTGAAGCCGCAGAGGGCGTTCACGAGCGTCGACTTGCCGGCGCCGCTGCCCCCGACCACGGCGACGAACTCCTGCGGCTTGATGGAGAGTGAGACGTCCTGCAGGATGCGCTGGCCCTTGCCGACCACCTTGGTCAGGTGGAAGGCGTCCAGACGCAGGCTTCCCTCCTGGCTCGTGAGTCGCAGGCGCCCGGCTTCGAACACCAGCTGGTTCGGGCCGATGCGGATGACGTCGTTCTCGCGGAGCGCCTGCTGGCTCACCAGCTGCCCGTTCACGTAGGTGCCGGCGCTGCTGCCCATGTCGCGGATGACGTACTGGTCGGCCTGGCGCTGCACCTCGGCGTGCTGCGCGGACACCTGGGGGTGGGCCATGTGGACGCCTGTCTCGTCGCCGCGGCCCAGAATGAGCGAGTGGCCGTCGCGGATGTCGTAGACGGGCGCGGCTTGCGCCTGCGGCGCATAAGCGGCGCCGGGCGCCGGGCCACGGACGCCAGGCCCGACAAGGGCAGCCGCGGCCATGTCGGCGGCGAGATCCTCCGCCCCCCGGTATTCCAGCGTGACGCTGTGGCCGATGCACACGTAGTCGCCGGGAGTCAGCAGCTTCTCTTTGACCAGCACCCCCGCCACGTCGATACCGTTGGTGCTCCCCAGATCGGTGATGAGGTAGGCGGGGCCGCGGCGCTTCATCACGGCGTGATGGCGGGAGACCGCCTCGGCCTCGATGACGATGTCGTTGTCGGCCTCGCGGCCCAGGGTGACGGCGTCCTTCTTGAGGGGGAACTCCCTGGTCCATGCGGGGGTACTCACGATGAGACGAGCGGGCAGATCGGGGGGCAGGACGACGGTGTGCCCCGGCCGCTGCCCGGCGGCCGCCATCACCCCGGCGGCCGCCGATGGCCGCGCCTCGGTCGGGGCCGCGACGCGGCCCTGAGAGGCGTGGAAACGCATCTGGAACGGGCCGATCTCCACGACATCGCCCTCGCGCAGCGTCTGGGCGACCTTGATGGGGATCTCCACGCCGTTGAGGCGGGTGCCGTTGGAGCTGCCCAGATCCATGACGCCGCACCCGGAGGCGTCGGCGAGCACGCGGGCGTGGTGCAGGGAGACTGTGGCGTACGGCAGGCTCAGCTGGTTGTCCGCGGCGCGGCCCACGTTGACGATGGCCTGCGTGAGTGGGAACTCCTCGGTCTTGTCGCGGCTCTGGATGGTGAACGCGCCGAACATGGGACGTCAGGCCTCGGGGGTGGAGCTCATGAGTGGCGGAGCCGCGGCATCGGAGCGGCCGAGGGCACGCAGAGGACGAGCGGGCAGCGTGCGGCCTTCATCAGGGGAGACGAAGAAACCCGCTTGATCCCGCTGCTCATCCTCACGCATGGCGTTCTCCTCGTGGATGGCCTGCGCCATGAACCCTAGCAGGATGGCAGGCGCGATGGAAGGGCCGGCAGCGTGGTCCGCCGGCGGCGCACAGGTTACGTCTGGGCGGATGGGGGGTAGCGCTATCGTGAGAACGGGGATTCCTCCGGGTGTGCGGCGGGACGCTGTACACGCCGGGACATGGCGATCGGGCAGGATTCGATGGCGCGGTACGGGCAGACGCCGGTGACGTACTACAGGGCTGAGGACGTCCCGCCCGCCGCCGCTCCAGGCCCGCCCCCGGGCGGCGTGTGGCGCCGACCGATAGCCGTGGCGCTGGTCGTCGTCGGCTGCCTGCTGGCGCCGGTCGCCCTCGTCAGCGCCTACGTGCACACCGACATCATGGACCTGGAAGGCTACGTGGCCACGATCACGCCGGTAGCCGACGATCCCGCGGTGCAGAAGGCGGTGGCCGACGCGGTGGCGAAGCAGGTCAGCGGCGCCCTCGACGAGAACCAGGCGCTGCCGGATCTCTTGCCGGAGGAGCTCGGCGACTTCACCGGGCCGCTGAGCGGCCAGATGGGGGGTCTGACCAGCAAGCTGACCCTTCAGGTCGTGTCGAGCAGCGCGTTCCGCGGCTTCTGGGCGGCCGCGAACCGCAAGGCGCACCCCGTCATCGTCGATATCATCGAGAGCAAAGGCAAGGTGACGACGAGCGATCTGGTGGGCCTGGACATGACGCAGGTCATCGGCAACGTGACGGACCTGCTGGCCACGTCCGGGGTCGCGCTTCCGAAGTCCCTGACGAAGGGCGACATCGTGCTGTTCGATTCGAAGGAGCTGGCCACCGCCGGAGCCGTCATCCTCCCTCTCGATCGCCTGTACCCCGTGCTCCCGATCGTGACGCTGGCGTTGCTGTTGCTCTCTGTGCTCGTCGCCCCGAGGCGGTTGCTCGCCGCCGCCTACCTGGGCATAGGGCTGACGCTCGCCATGGTGGTGCTCGAGGCGGGCCTCGCCGTGGGACGCGGGCGCTACCTCGGAGCCACGGACGACGCCCACATCCCACACGCCGCTTCCGCGGCCATATGGGGGGCGCTCACCAGCAGCCTGCGCCTCTGGGGGTGGGCGGCCCTCGTGACGGGCCTCGCCGTCGCCGTGGCCGCGGCCCTGGTGTGGCTCGTCAGCGGACGGAGCGGCGCCCGCCCACAGCAGACCGGTCCGGCCCGTCCCGACTACCTCTATCCTCCCGGCGGGACCCCCCCATACCCGGGAGGCCCCGGCTGATCCGGAGGTCCGCCCGCCGCGGGCGGGCAGGGGTACTCGGGCGCTACTTGACCTCCTCCACGTAGGTGATCGCCCAGACGCCGCCGCGCGGCGCGGCTTTCATCAGGACCGTCCGTGTCCCGGTGGGCGTCTTCATGTTGAGGTACATCTCGGCCTGGCCCGGCGCCGTGAGCACGGGTGCGCTCTTTTCGCTGACGCCCAACTGCACGCCGAAGGCCTTGATGCGGCCGACCTCGTCGCGCACGGACTTCTCCTTGGCTGCCCCGATGCTCTCGTCGAGGTACGAAACCACCTTGTCCGCATCGTAGGCGTTGTACGCCGCCCAGTAATCCACGGCGAGGGCGCGCACGGCGGCGGCGTCCGCGGCGGAGATGGGCGTGATGCTCGCCGACGCGCTGGAAACGGGCGTTGGGGTGGATGTGGTCTGCCCGCCCGACGAGCTCGTCCCGCCGCAGGAGGCGACCAACGCCGCGGCCGCCAGCAGGGCGATCGCGACCAAGGTCCGTGGCAGAGACACGCGACGACATTCCATGGTTCACACCTCCAGGGCAAATCAGACCGACTGATCGGGCTCGATGCTAGTGAAGTGTCCGGGGGGGCGCAAGAGGCACACGTCCGCGGCGGGCGCGAACGCGCGGCCATGGTCGCGATCTTGCGCGCTATACTGGCCTCGTCCTCGTTCCCCGCCGGTTCGGCAGATGAGGAGAAGCTGAGATGAGTCCGTTCCTGATGGGCCTGGATTGCGGCGGCCGCGGCGTGCGCTGTTCGCTCGTGGAGGCGCGCGGCGGCCGGGTGTTCACGGCGGCCCGGCCGTGGGGTCCCACGCCCGCCCCGGGCGCCGGGTTCTTCGCTTTCGACATCGACACGGACCACTGCTGGCGGCTGGTGCGCGAGGCCGTCGGCGACGCCGTCCAGAAGGCCGGCGCCCGTGCCGACGACATTGTGGGGATCGCCGTCACCGGCATGAGGTTCAGCGCGGTGCTGATCGACGAGCGCGGTGAGGTCCTCTTCGCCGTCCCCAATCACGACGCCCGCGCCGCCGCCGAAGGCATCCGCCTGGCGGACGATCTGGGCGCGGTCTTCAACGCACGCGCCGGCCACTGGCCGGCGCCCATCTTTCTCGCCGCGCGGCTCTGCTGGCTGGCGGAGAACGCTCCCGACATCCTCGCCCGCGCGGCCTGCGCGTTCAGCCTCAGCGACTGGCTCGCGTTCAAGCTCAGCGGTGTGCCGGCCACCGACCCGTCGCAGGCCGGCGAGACCCTGCTCTTCGACATCTCCCGCGGCGAGTGGGCGTGGGATCTCATCGCACGGCTCGGGCTGCCGCGGCGGCTCTTCCCCGAAGTGCGCAACCCCGGCGCCCCGCTGGGAGGGCTGACGCCCGAAGCCGCGGAGGCGCTCGGCCTGCGGCCGGGCACGCCGCTGGCGGTCGGCGGCGCGGACACCCAGTGTGGCCTCCTCGGGGCAGGCGTCGTGGCCGCCGGGCAGCTCGGGGTGGTCGCCGGCAGCACCGCGCCGCTGCAGCTCGTGACAGACCGGCCGCGCGTCGACCCGCGGGGCCGCTCGTGGGCGGGTCGCCACGTCGTGCCCGGCCTGTGGGTCGTCGAAGGCAACGCCGGCGCCATGGGCGACACACTGGAGTGGTTCTCGGGCGTGCTGTACCCGGACTCGCCGGATCCGGTCGGCCGCCTCATCGCCGAGGCGGCCGCGGCGGCGCCGGGGGCGGGCGGCATGCTCTCGTCGCTCGGCGCGCAGGTGATGAACGCCGGCGAGCTGATGTCGCTGCCTATCGGTACGCTGTCCCTGACGCACCTGGACGCCGGAGGAGAAGACGCCGGCGGCGAGGCGGACGGCGGCGGACGAAGCCGCGGCGCGGCGCGGCGCGGCGACCTCGCCCGCGCCATCCTCGAGGGCATGGCCTACGCCCTCAAGGCGAACGCCGCGCTGCTCACGAGCGTGGCGGCGGAAGGCCCGGGCGCGGAGGGGCGGCCGGAGGATCGCGCGGAGGGGCGGCCGGAGATCCGCATGA
>JBAXRL010000151.1:0-6521 GCA_037131205.1 Actinomycetes bacterium
CACCCGCAAGGCGGCCATGGAGCGCTGGCGGCAGGCAGGGAGCGCGGGTCCCCAGCCTCCGCTCTACCTGCGCCGCATGGTGCTGGTCTCTGTCGACGGCGGCGAGAACTGGCGGTTTGCGACCACTGAGGACCTCACGCCGGGAGCGCCTGAGTGAGGCGCCAGCTCGCGCTCCTGAGCGGCGGCGCACTTCTTCTGGCGCTGACGGTCCTCGCTGCCGTGGCGGCCCCCGGCCTCACCGCCGAACCCCGCTGGCAGTGGCAGAACCCCATGCCTCAAGGCAACTCCCTCGGGGCCGTCGACGTGGTCGACGCACTGCGGGCCGTGGCCGTCGGAGACGCCGGCACGATCCTCCTCACCATCGACGGCGGCTTCACCTGGACGACGGTGCCCAGCGGCGTCGGCGAGACGCTGTTCTCGGTGCGCATGAGCGCCACCGGCGCGGGCTTTGCCGTCGGCGCCGGCGGCGTGGCTCTGACCAGCATCGACGGCGGGGTCACTTGGCTGCGGCAGACCACTTACACGAGCCTCTCCCTGATGGGCGTCGACTCGCCGATGCAGGGGGTGGCCGTGGCCGTAGGCGAACACGGCCTGATCCTCCGTTCGAGCGACGGCGGGCTGACGTGGACGCGCGTCCCCAGCCACACACCTCACAATCTCTACGCCGTGACCTTTGACGACCGCGGGCGCGGCTGGGCGGTCGGCGACCTCGGCACGGTGCTCTTCACCCGCGACTGGGGCGCCACGTGGGAGCTCGGCGGCAAGGGCGTGTTCGGCGCCCTGCACGATGTCCTCATGGTCGGCAAGCGCACCGTGGTCGTGGCGGCCTCGCGCGGCAGCATCTGGCGGAGCACGAACGCGGGCGGCACGTGGAAACGCACCACGACCGGGACCTTCGATACCATCTACAGCGTCGCGCAGGTCGACGCGACCACCTTGATCGCGACGGGCGAGGCGGGCGCCACGCTGCTCAGCGGCGACAAGGGCCGCTCGTGGCTGCTGAGCCGTCCCGTGACCGGCGTCTCGCTGTTCGGCGTCGATTTCGCCGACGCCGGCGCGGGACTGGCGGTCGGCGCCAACGGGTGCGTCGTCCGCACCATCGACGCCGGCGCCCAGTGGACGCGCGTCGGCAGTGGCCCGACGGGGCGGGTGCGGGGCCTCGCGGCCCTCGGCCCCTGGAAGGCCTGGGCGGTCGGCGACGCGGGCCTCGTGATGACCACGGACGACGGCGTCGCGTGGCGGCAGGTGGCCGCTCCGGCCGCCACGCGCCTCGACGCCGTGTCGTTCGCCGGCGATGGTCGCGGGTGCGCCGTCGGACGCCAGGGTCTGATCATCCGCACGCCGGACGGCGGCGCGACGTGGGACCAGGTCGTTTCGCCGTCGGCGGTGGATCTGCTCGACGTCGATCTCAGGCCTGACGGGTCGGGCTGGGCGGTCGGCGGCGGCGGAGCGGCGCTGAGCACGCCGGACGGCGGCGCGACATGGGGCAGCCGCGACGTCGGCCTCGACGGCGACCTTGACCTGCGCGCCGTGCGCAGCCTGGAAGGCGACCGCGCCGTGGCCGTGGGCGGCGACCCCTGGGGCCAGGGCCGCGGCGTGGTGGCCAGCACGTCCAACGGAGGGACGACCTGGCAGGTCGCGGAGGTGGACGTGTGGGGTGAGCTCCGCGACGTGGCCTTCACGTCCCCGTTCGAGGGGTGCGCGGTCGGCGGCGACTTTGGACCGGACGGCGACTGGCTCACCGGGGTCGTGCTGCGCACCTGGGACGGCGGAGCCAGCTGGGCACGGGTGGCGGTCTGCCCCGAGGCGCTGCAGGCGATCACGTTCGTCGACGCCCTGCACGGCTGGGCGGCCGGCGTGCGTGGGACGCTTCTGCGAACGATCGACGGCGGCGTCAGCTGGCAGCCCGTTCTGCCGGTGACCGCCACGGGCGCCTACGCGCTCGCCTCCGGCGGCCCCGATCGCCTGTGGCTCGCCGGCGGCGGCGGCGCGATCCTCTTCACCGCCGAGGGCGCCTGGGTGGACCCACCGCCGCCTCCGGCGTCGCCGCCGCCGCCGCGGCCGCACAGCCTCACGCTGGCCGACCTCGCAGACTGAGCGCCGCGGGCAGCTCCGCCAGCGACTCGATGCGCGGCAGCGGCGCGCCGACGGCGCGACCGCCGCGGTCGAGCAGGATCGCGCCGCAGCCACAGGCGACGGCGCCCTCCACGTCGTCTTCCACGCTGTCGCCGACCATGACGGCGGACGCGGGCGCCACTCCGAGCAACCCGAGCAGCGCCGAGAACATCCGCGGCGCCGGCTTCACGGCGCCGGTCTCGGCGCTCGACACGGCCGCGTCCATGTACTCGTCGAGGGCAAAGTGCGCGACGACCTCTTCGAGGCCGTGGCCGAGCGCGTTCGAGAGCAGCGCCATGCGCACGCCGGCGCCGCGCAGCACGTCCAGACACGGCAGCACGTCGTCGTAGAGCCCGAAGTTCTCGGCTTTGGACCAGGCCGCGGAGATGGCGACGGCGGTCGCCTCGACCGCGTCTGGCGGGCCGCCGCCCAACCCCTCGATGATCGCGTGGGCGATGACCGGCAGCAGGCCCTCGTCGTGGACCAGCCCTGTGCGTGCGCGCCGCTCGCGGGCCGCCGTGTACGCGGCGCGCTCCGCCCGCGACCAGCGCCCCGCCTCGAGCGTGAGCCCGAATCGCGCCCCGGTGCGCACGTAGCCCGGGGCCTCGAACTGATCGCTGGGGCGCAGCAGCGTGTAGTCGAGGTCGAAGATCACGACCGCGGGCGTCGGCAACGGCAGGGTGTGGTCGTTCACGCGGGTTCCTCGGTCGGCGCGGCGTCTGTCGTCGGGCGTGCGCCGGTCATTCTACGCCGGTACGGCGGAGGAGCCGGCGCGGAGACCGGGATCAGGCGGTCCCAGGCGCGGGGTGCTGTCGTTCCGGCAGTTCGCCGGCGCGGTACGAGGAGCGCACGAACGGCGCCGCGACCACCTGCAGGCCGAGCGCGGCGCCGCGCTCTTCGTAATCGGCGAACTCCGCCGGCGCGACGTAGCGCGTCACGGGCAGGCAGGCGGCGTCGGGCTGCAGGTACTGGCCGATGGTCACGGCATCGACGCCGGCTGCCGCAGCATCGACGAGGACGGCGGCCACCTCGTCGGCGGTCTCGCCGAGACCGACCATGAGCCCCGTCTTGACCAGCGGCCGGGGCCTGCTCGATGGGGTCACCGCGTCGAGCGCGCGCGCCCACGACGCCGCGCGCGCCAGCAGCTCGAGCGAGCGCGCGTAGCGCGCTTGCGGCCGCACCCGCGGGTACAGGCGCGGCGCCGTCTCGAGGTTGTGATTGAGGACGTCGGGGCGGGCGGCGAGCACGGCGGCCAGCGCCGCTTCATCGCCGCCCATGTCGGGGATCAGCACCTCGACGGTCGCCTGCGGCAGCTCGGCGCGCACGGCTTCGACGGCGGCGGCGAAATGGTGGGCGCCGCCGTCCGCGAGGTCGTCGCGGGTGACGCTCGTGATGACGACGTGGCGCAGGCCCAGGCGCCGGGCCGCCTCCGCGAGGCGACGCGGTTCGCCGGGGTCGACGGCGCACGTGCCCTGCGCCGCGCGGGCCGGAGCGGCAACGCCGGCGGGGTCGACGGCGGCCGGCGCCGCGTCCGCGTGCTCCACGGCGCAGAAGCGGCAGCCGCGCGTACAGGTGTCGCCGAGGATGAGAAACGTCGCCGTGCCGGAGGCGTAGCACTCGCCCTTGTTGGGGCAGCGCGCTTCGCGGCAGACGGTGCGCAGCTCGAGCTCGTCGAGCAAGGCGCCGGTGGCCCGATACTGCCGTGGCTCCGGCGCCTTGACCTTGAGCCAGGAGGGCTTGCGCCGGCGGGCGGAGGCGTCGCTCATCGCTCCCCGCAGGCATCGCTCATCGGGTCCGGCGCGCGTCGCTCCCCGCAGGCGTCGCTCATCGCTCCCCGCAGGCGTCGCTCATCGGGTCCGGCGCGCGTCGCTCATGGCTTCACAGGCTGTGCACGCCGCGCCCCAGCCCGCCGAGCGCGGCCTCCATGACCGCTTCGGACAGCGTCGGGTGGGCGTGGATGGTGGCGGCCACGTCGGCCAGCGTGAGACCGGAGTGCACCGCCAGGGCGAGCTCGTGCACGAGCTCCGTGACGTGCGGCCCGATGAGCGAGGCGCCGAGCACGCGGCCGCCGCCGGGCGCGCAGACGATGCGCACGAAGCCGTCCGGCTCGCCCTCGATGACGGCCTTTGAGTTGCCGTTGAAGCGCGCCTGGGCGACCTCGTGGGCGACGCCCGCCGCCGCGGCGGCGTCCTCGGTGAGCCCGCACGAGGCGACCTCGGGCGAGCTGAAGACGCAGATGGGGACGAGCGACCGGTCGCACTCCAGCGCCGCGCCGGTGACGGCGTTCTCGGCGGCGATCATGCCCTGGTGGTAGGCCCAGTGCGCGAGCAGCGGCGGGCCGGCCACGTCACCGGCGGCGAACACGCCGCCCAGCGTGGTGCGGCAGGTCTCGTCGGTGACCACGAAGCCGCGCGCGTCGATCTGGACGCCGGCCTCCGCGTAGCCCATGCCGGCGCTGAGCGGCCGGCGGCCGACGGCGACCAGCACCCGCGCCGCGGTGAGCTCGCGGCCGCCGGCGAGGCTGACGGTGACGCCGGCCTCCGTGCTTGCGGCCGCCTCCACCGCGGTCTTCACGTACACAGCGATGCCGTTCTTCTTGAAGGCCTGCTGCAGCGTCCGGCCGGTGCGCTTGTCCTCGCCGGGCAGGAGCTGATCGAGCATCTCGACCACGGTGACCGCGGCGCCGAGACGGGCGAAGACGCCGGCGAGCTCGCAGCCGATCACGCCGCCGCCGACGATGAGCAGGCTCTCGGGGACGTGGTCGATGGCGAGCAGCTCGTCGCTGGTCATGAGGCGCGGGTCGCTCCAGTCGAAGAGGCCCATGCGCACCGGCTCGGAGCCGCTGGCGAGGATCACGGCGTCGCCGGCCAGCTCGCGGCCGTCGTCGAGGCGCAGGCGGCCGGGGCCGGCGAGCGTAGCCCGCCCGGCCACGACCTCGACCTTGCGCGCCTTCAGAAGGTGCGCGACGCCGTCGCGAAGCTGCGCCGTGACGGCGTCCTTGCGCGCCATGAAGGCGGCGAAGTCGAGGCTGACCGAGCCAGTCCGCACGCCGAAGGCGCCCGCCTCGCGGGCCGCGTGCAGGCGGGCGGCGCCCGCCACCATGGCCTTGGTCGGGATGCAGCCGCGGTTCAGGCAGGTACCGCCGATCTCGCGCGCCTCGACGAGCGTCACGTCGGCGCCGAGCTGCGCGGCGCGCCCGGCCGCCACGTAGCCGGCGGGGCCGCCGCCAAGTACCAGGAGCTTCGTCATTCCCGCATCCTCCTCAAGCCGCAAGCTGCTGAAGAACGACTTCGAGCCGCACCAGCACGCGTTTCCAGATCGTCTCCGGCGCCAGCACGTAGCCGGCGCCGGCCAGCCCGTCGCCCTGCCAGGGCTCGCCCAGCAAGGTCTCGGCGACCTGCGCCAGCTCGTCCGGCGGGCGCCGCTCGAGCACGGAGCCGTGCACGAGCACCCGCCCGCCGCGGCGCGCCTGAGCGACGGCGACCAGCTTCTCGCCGCGCGCGATCAGATCGTGGCGCAGCACGCTCGCGAAGCACAGCGCGGAGCGCTGGTACGCCGACTCACGGCCACCGTCCAGCGTGACCCCGAGCGCCTCGAGGGCGCCGGCGAAGGCGCCGGCCACGACGTCGTACGGCTTGGCCACGTCGAGCCCGGCGCGCGCCCCGGCGCCCAGCGCGCCCGGCGGGAAGGCCACGGCGAACGACCACTCGAAGCCCTCGCCGTGCAGCACCGCGCGGCCGCCGGAGGGCCGCCGCACCACGTCGAAGGGCAGCCCCGGCACAGGATCGTACTTCTGGAACTTGCCCAGCGACAGCGCCGGCGGCGCCCACGTGTAGCGCCGCGCCATGACTTCGTCCACCGTCTCCAGCAAGCCGGCGTCGAGCGCCATCTGCGCGCCGCCGGCGGCGCGCAGCTCGGGCAGGACCTTGACGATGCTCACGGATGGTCCTCCGCGGACGGCCGGCGCCTCAGGCGCAGCTCCGGCCGTCCTCCGCGAACCGCTGGCGCAGCACGGGGTGACGGGCGGCTTCGGCTTCGTCGAGCCGCCGCACCGGCATCGTGAGCGGCGCCTCGCGCAGCATCTGCGGATCGCTCACCGCCTCCGCGGCCACGGCGCGCAGCGCCTCGATCACGCGATCGAGGTCCTCGCGCGACTCGGTCTCGGTGGGCTCGATCATGAGCGCCTCGCCGACGAGCAGCGGGAAGTACGTCGTCGGCGGGTGCACGCCGTAATCCAGCAGCCGCTTGGCCACGTCCAGGGCGCGCACGCCGTGCTCCTCGAGGGGCGCCGCCGAGGCCACGAGCTCGTGCATGCAGCGACGTTCGAAAGGCACCTCGAAGAGATCCTTGATGCCCTCCATCACGTAGTTGGCGTTGAGCACCGCCATCTCGCTGACGCGGCGCAG
>JBAXRL010000152.1:0-6494 GCA_037131205.1 Actinomycetes bacterium
CAGCATTGCCTCTCCGGACGCCCCAACTGTCCGCGATGCGCACCAGTGCGTCAGATGGCAGGCTACGACACCCGCACGGTTCAGGGGTGATCGGGCACAAGAGCGTGACCACGGCGATGATCTACACCCACATGCTGAATCGCGGCGGCCTCGGCGTTCGCAGCCCGGCCGACACCCTTTGGCCGGCCATACGCATTCCGCATGGCCTCGGCCCCAGAGGCTTCAGGGACTCCATACGCAGAACGACGTAGGCTCCTACCGCAGTGCCACACGCACGACATGCTCATTGTTAGCCAAGCAGGCCTATTGTCATCTTGCGGCGACATGCATGGGCGGCGGTACAATCAGCATGTATCAACCGCTCCCAGCGAGGTGCGACCCATGACCGTCGACGAGCTCAAGGCAGCAGCGCTGCAACTGGCCCCCCAGGCCCGCGCCGACCTCGCCCGCGAGCTGCTCAGCAGCCTCGATGAGCTGAGCGAGGCCGAGATCGAGCAGCTCTGGTTCGCGGAGGCGGCGCGGCGCGACCGCGAGCTCGACGCGGGCACGGTGCAATCACTGCCCGCCGACGAGGTCCTCGCCCGGGCCAAGGCCCGCCGGGGATGAGCCGGTCGCTGCGGTTTCATCCCGAGGCCGAGACCGAGCTGGGCGACGCCGCCGACCACTACGCCCTGCAGTGCCCCGGTCTCGACCAGCGCTTCATCGCCGAGATAGAGCTGGCGCTGGCGCAGATCGTCGCGTTCCCTGAGGCGTCGTCGCCCGTCAACGCCCGGACCCGGCGCAAGATCCTGCCGGGCTACCCGTACTCGCTCATGTACTCGGTGACCGAAGCAGAGATCCGCGTCCTTGCCGTGGCCCACCATGCGCGCAGTTCGTTCTACTGGCATGGTCGTGAGTAGGCCCAGACGCGGAGATGTCAAGCGCATCGACCTGACGCGCCGGGCGCTCAGATTGACTGGAATGCCGCGGCCCGGCCTCGGAGCACTCGAAGGCAGGAGGCTGCGGCGCCGCTGCCCGTTCACCTATGCGCCCCGCTCTGATGGTCACGGAGAAGTCGAAAGCTCACTGCAAGAGCATTCAGTGGAGCGTGTGGTCCTGCCTCGCGGCCCGCCATTGTCATCCTTGACGTCCGGTGATGCCCGTAGAATGATCAAGCTCAGGACGACGAAGCACACCGAGGGAGGCGCAGATGACCAACCCGCAGAACCCCGCCGGCGCGGCGCGGCCCACGCCGGAGCAGCTGAATCGCATCAGCTCGCAGCTCCGCGACCTGAACGCGGCCTACAAGGCCGCGGTCGCCGCCAACGGCAAGGCTCAGAGCGGTTCCGCGTCCAGCCCGAAGCCCGGCAAGTAGTTTCATCGCGGGCCGACCCCAATCATGATGCGCGGCAAGCCCGCCGTTCTCGCGGTCGTCTTCGACTTCGACGAGACGCTCGTCCCCGACTCCACCTCGAAGCTGCTCAAGTCCCGCGGCGTCGATCCCCACGAGTTCTGGACGAATCACGTCCGTCGGCGGCTCGAGCAGGGCTTTGACCCTACGCTCGCCTACCTTGGCCTGATCCTCGACTACGTGGGCGCCGGCCGCCCCCTCGGCTGCCTCTCCAATCACGATCTGCGGGAGCTCGGTGCAACTCTCGACGCCGACTTCTTCCCTGGCCTGCCGCAGCTCTTTGACGACCTGCGCGCGGTCGCCGCCGCGTACAGCGACGTGTCGGTCGGGTTCCACATCATCTCCGGTGGGCTGCTCGAGGTCGTGGCCGGCAGCCGGATGGTGAGTGAGCACTTCACCGGCGTGAGCGGCTGCGAGTTCGCCGAGGATCCTGCCACCGGCTGCATCTCCGAGATCAAGCGCGCCATCACCTTCACCGAGAAGACGCGCTACCTCTTCGAGATCAACAAGGGGATCTATCCGCAGGACACGCTGCAGAACCCGTACCTGGTGAATCGCGACGTCCCCGCCGACAGGCGCCCCGTGCCCTTCGAGAACATGATCTACGTCGGCGACGGCCTCACCGACACCCCGTGCTTCTCGCTGCTCAAGAAGGAGCGCGGCACGTCCTTCGGGGTCTTCGACCCGGCGCGCAAGGAGTCGGCGCGCAGGGCCTTCACCGAGTTCCTGCGGACCGACCGCGTGATCAGCATGCACGCGCCCAAGTACGGCCCGAGCGACGAGCTCGGGTCGCTCCTGCGCGTCGCGGTCGCGACGCGGGCGAGTGCGATCACGCTCCAGCGCGCGCAGGCGGAGTCATCGCTCTGAACGAAGAGGGTCAGGTTCATCCAGAGCCAGATAGCCCGAGTGCCGACCACTTGAGGGGCCTGGATAGCCGAGAAACTGACTGCGCATTCCGGTCCACTCCTCGTCCTGGTCTTGTCGAGGAGAGTCCGACTGCATCCAATTGACCTTTCTGGCACTCCCCGCGTGCTCGTCCGGGCTGTAGGTCGGTCGCCAGTCGGTCGCGGTTCACCTGGCCCGGGTACCGCTCTATGGTCGCAGCAATCACCGTCTCGATTCTCGCGAATCAGCGCATGGCGTGGGTCACCCGGTCTGGTCGGAAGCGAGCGAAGCCGACCGGGTCATTCACCAAGTATCTCCAGCTCGGTCAGGCGGCTCTCCAGGGTGGCCCGCCGCGCAGCAAACTCAGCCAGCTGCGACTCAGCCTTGGTCAGGCGCTGACGGACAGGGGTAGCCGCGATTTCTGGGTCGCCCCTCAGAAGAAGCACGTAGCGGCGAGTTCCCTTGAGCGTCTTGAGGTCTCTCTCGTGCCGTTCGACGTCCTGTTGCAGCCTGGATCGCTTGCCTGACAGGGCAGCCAATCGACCAGCTCGCGCCAGGCCCCGTCGAGCGTCCTCGAGGAGACCTTCGAGTTCCTTGATCCTCTTCGGACCCCCGAGAGTAATCACACGGGGCGCTGTTCGGCTTGCGGCGGAATGCGCAAGCCGCTCACCGAAGGACCGGTATGCGTTGTCCCCCAGCGCGTTGGTCGCTGAGGGGGCCCTCGACCGGCTCGTGAGCTCTTCCTCCCACGCACCTGGGGGGGCAAGAGCTACCGGCCCAAGCGGCGGCCGGGACAGGGCGGCAGACTCGCCAGGGGAGGCCGCGCAGAGTAGTAGAAGGAACTTACGAGACCGGGTGGGGAGTTGTTTGACGCTCGAGGTGGGGAATTACTTGACGTTCGACATCGTGACCAACGATCGCCTCGCCTACATCGGCGAGTGCCAGGACTTCTCCCAGCGCTTCAACACCGGCTACGGCCAGATCTCGCCGAAGAACTGCTTCAAGGGTGGGCAAGAGACGAACTGCCGCATCAACCAGCTGATCCTCAAGTGCGCGGAGTCGGGGTGGTCGGTCGACGCCTACTTCATCGAAACGGCTGATCCGGCGGACCGGTTCAAGCTGGAGTCCGCGTACATCGCCGCCTACAGTCCAGCCTGGAACCGCCCGAGGTAGGCTGAGATGACGGCTCCGTCGTCCGGGTCAGCGGCACCAGTGCCGTGCCACGCGGCGTGGGCTGCGGATCGCCGTCGCAAGCATCCTGGGCGATCTGCTGTGCATGGCGCTCGGTCTTTGCATCTGAACGACTGGCCGCAAGAAGAAGTCGGTCTCGTTATCGACCAACTCCACGCGGAAGCTCTCTCGCAAGTCAGACAGCCGATCGTTAACCCACTCCACCGGGGGCATCAAGACCCCAAGCATCGGAGTCATGGGACTACTTGGATGCGCTGATGCGTACTCCCCGCTCAGACGGCAGAGCAGCCTGAGACTGCGGTCGTACTCAGCGGAGCTGGCGCCGCGCCCGCCTTGACCGTAGCCCTCGCTCCCGGTCAGTCCGAAGGACGCCAGGACCTCCGCAGAGAGCTTCTTCAACGGACTGGCACCACCGGCTCCGCCGCGACCGTCGGCACGACCAGCATCCCCTCCGTCGCCGCCGATGACGATCGAGCCCTCGCCGCTCGCGTCCCCGCCGCCACCGTCGCCTCCGCGCGCCCCTCCGGGTCCACCAGCCTTGCCGCCTCTGCCTCCGACAACAAGGCTGTTCCTGCCAGCGGCGTTGCCGCCTCCGCCTCTTCCGCCTTGCCCGTCCAGTTGAGCCGTGGCACCGCGGTGTTCCTTGTTGGCGATTGCTCTTTCAAGCTCTGTCTTGTACCGCGAGAGCTCGCGCGGCGTCGTGCCCTTTGCCTGGCTGGTCGTGGCGTCGTACTCAGCGTGATGGTCGAGGCAGAGGAAGGCGAGGTTGCCTTCCGCTGAGTTGGATCGATCTCGATGGATGTGCGCGAGTTGTCCCTGCTTGCGGTCCAAGTCCCCGTTGAGGCCATAGTAGAATGCGCACCTGCGGGCGCAGGAGGTGAGAACTCGCTCCTGAGCCTCACTCGTTGCCTTCTTGCGCCGCTCTGCAGAATCCATGGCTCCTCCCTACTGCCGGCTCGCCTCGCTACGGGGGCGAATTCTGTCCGCTACCATGGTCACCGTAGCACCAGGGCCGGACGGGTCGGCGTGATGGCTTGGGTTACGGCATGCGAGACTGTGCCGCCGCGTCTCGTGAGCAGTCTGTCGGCCGTTTTGCCGAATCGACTGTTGCGCGCGTGGACGCGCACCATCCGAAATCGCCAGGTGCAGGGACAAGGCGTGGAGGCGGCGACCGGAGTCGAACCGGTGATGGAGGTTTTGCAGTCGTCAGGCGGCCGCACTCAGCCGAAATGCCCGAGGGTACGCTCTGCTGACCGCCGCACCCCGGCCTACCGCGGCCTGTCCCATTTCTCGATGAAGCGGTCGCACCTCGCCGGGCTGAGACCGCGACCCCGCGACTGCATCTGCCGCACAGCCGCGACCGCCTCCCAGGGAGACAGGCAAGCCGCGACGACGAGTTGGTCGAGTAGCCACAGCGTGGAGTGCGTCGCGACTCCGGCATCGGCCGCAGCACTGGCAAGCTGGGACGACCTCGTCAGCAGCCTGTGGCCGCGGGAGGCGCACAGATACGGTGCCCAGACATCGTGCAGCGTGAGTGCCGGGCACCGCCGCAGGTAGTCCATGGTCTTCTCGACGTCAGCGTCGTCGAGCTCGATGATCGTGAAGTCGTACGTGGCGAGCTGCCGGGCGTCGTGCTTCTGACGCTCACCGTAGGCTTCGAGGAGATCGGGGACCGCCAGGTCGAATCGTCCGGAAAGCGGCGCCTCGAGCATCACGTCCGCGACTTCGAGGTCCGTGAGAACGACCGAGTCAACGACGTAGGTGATCAGCAGCGGACCCCTGTAGCGCCGCTCAGTACGTCATTGGGATCGGGGAGAGGCGCACCGTAGAGCTGCTCGGCGCGCTCGCTGGACACGAGGCCCTCGGTCAACGCCCGCATGGCCAAACGAAGCAGTCGCTGCGGCTCCTCGAAGGGCAGCCGCTCGCCCGGTTCCTCGGTCTTGTAGGGGGCCAGCTTCATGTACAGGCCGCGGGCGGCGGCGTGGCTGATGATGCCCAGATCCGCTGCGCGATGCGTCCACGCCTTCATGCTCAGACCGTAGCGGCCCTTCAGCACGGAGAGCTCCCACAGACTGAGGCTGTGCCGCTTCGTGCCCAGCTCCAGAATGGCGGCCGACCTGGGAACGAGAAATGCGCCCGCGAACCGGTTGGCTGCCTCGTCCTCGTCCACGCCTGCCTCGGGGCGCAAGACGAGATGTCCGAGCTCGTGCGCGAGGCTGAACCTTGCGCGGTCGCCGGGTACGCCGCGCTTGAGTGCCACGACCGGCGCGACATCGTTGATCCAGAACGTCAGCGCATCGAACCTCACCGCTCCGCCGATGGCTCCGATCCGTATGCCGCGCGCCTCCAGAACATCGACCAGGTCCTTGATCGGGTCGAGGCCAAGCTGCCAGACCTCGCGCAGCTCGTCTGCGACCCGCTCCGCCTCCTCGGGGGCGCTGATTGAGCGCTCTACTCCCTCCACGGCGAAGGCCGGCGCGGGACCAACGAGATCCTCCAGGGCGAGATAGCGATCCATCCACTCCTCGACCTGAGCCCGCACCACGGCCTCCTCCCTCTTCTTCATGGAGGCGCGACGCCGATAGGCCGGCGTCGACACGGTGATCTGAGCGGGGCGCAAGAAGAAGTCGAGCCGCTGCTCGAGGGCCACGGACAGCATGCCGAGCACGGACGAGCCGGGCATCATCTCGTCGCGCTCGTACTTGCTGATGGCCATGGCGCTGACGCCCACAGCCTCGGCGAGACCGCGTTGGCTGAGACCCGACGCCCTCCGTGCGGTCTTGAGACGCTCACCGATCATCCGCCACCTCCATTGGCCGCTGAATGGTTTACATATCATGACGAAAATGCGCGCCTTTGTAAACCATTCGCCACGTGGGCGAACACCCCGAACAGGCCAGCAGATGCGAGCGTTCACGATATGCCGGGTCGGCGGGCGAGGCGCGTTCAGCCGGGCTCAGCAGGTCAGCTCAGTCGTCGCCCTCCAGCAGGCTCATGATGAGGCGGATCATGAGGTCCCTCTGCCCCG
>JBAXRL010000153.1:0-6491 GCA_037131205.1 Actinomycetes bacterium
AGAGGAACCGCCATGCTGCCCCACGTCGTCCTCCACGTCGAGGCGAGCCTCGACGGGCGCATCGACCACATCCGCCCAGACGTAGGGCGTTTCTACCGCCTCGCCGCAGGCTTCCACGAAGACGCGATCCTCACCGGCGCCGACACGCTGCTGCAGGGCGCCGAGCTACCGGCGCGGGACGACGAGGAGCCGCCGACGCCGCAGGCGATCGGCGGCGACGGCCCCCTGTTCGTCGTGACCGACAGCCGCTGCCGTTTCGACCAGTGGAACTGGCTGCGCAAGCAGCCGTACTGGCGCGACGCCGTGGCTCTGGTGGCGGCGGCGAGCCCGGCCGAAGGACTTGAGCGGCTCGCCGCCAAGAACGTCCCGACGATCGTCTGCGGCGACGAGCGCGTCGACCCGCGGACGGCGCTCGAGACTCTCGCCGCGCTCTACGACGTGCGCACGGTGCGCATCGACAGCGGCGGCGCGCTCAGCGGGGCTCTCGTGCGCGCCGGTCTGGTGGACGAGGTCAGCGTGCTTCTTGAGCCTGTACTCGTCGGCGGCGTGACCCCGCGCACCTTCCTGCGCGGCCCGGACCCGGCGGCTCCTGACGACGTCGCGCAGCTGCGCCTGCTGAAGGTGGAGCAGTTCGACGATGGCCTCGTCTGGCTGCGGTACGACGTCGAGAAGTGACCCTGGGCCGGCCTCAGTGCCCGTGCGCGAGATCGGGGTCGGCCCCCGGTCCGTGAGCGTGGGCGTGCCTGTGGGCGGTCGAGGCGTGGCGGTGCGTGTGCTCGTGGATCAGGTTGACGGCGAGCAGCAGATCGCGCTGGAGAAGCACCTCTTCGGGAGTCCCGTCGGCGACCATGGTGTGGTCCTCCGAGAGCACCACGATGCGGTCGGCCGACTCCGCCGCGGCGGAGAGGTCGTGAGTCGCCATGACCACGGTGCGCCCCTCCTGCTTCCATTCGTCGAGCACGTCGAGCAACCAGACCTGGCTGCGCGGGTCGAGGGCGCTGGTGGGCTCGTCGAGCAGCAGGACGGCCGGCTGCATCGTGAGCACCGAGGCGATGGCGACGCGCTTCTTCTCGCCGCCGCTGAGCGTGTACGGGGGCCGGTCGAGCAGTGGCTCGATGCGCAGCTGCTGGGCGGCCTCGCGCACGCGGCGCGCGACTTCGTCGCGCGGAAGACCGAGCTGCAGCGGGCCGAAGGCCAGCTCGTCGTAGGCGTCCGAGCAGAAGAGCTGGACGTCGGCCTCCTGAAAAACGAAGCCGACGCGCGCGCGGAAGTCGCGGCGGAACGCCGGGTCCTCGAGCGCGTCCTCGGTGAGCGGCGCGCCGAAGGCGCGGATCGCGCCGCTCGTGGGGAAGACGAGCCCGTCGAGCATCTTGAGCAGCGTGGACTTGCCGGACCCGTTGGCGCCCACGACGGCGACGTGCTGGCCGCTCAGGATGGTCAGGTCGATGGCGGCCAGCGCCGGCGCTCCCGCGCGGTACTCGTGGCGCACGCCTTCGAGGACGAAATCGGCGCTCATCGCGGCGCTCACGCCGGCAGCCCGGCGCTCATCGCGGCCCGACCACGCGGTCGGCGTACAGGATCGCCGCGCAGAGCGCGACGCTGACCGCCGACCACGCCCAGTCGCGCGGCCGCAGGCGCAGCTTCGCCAGCGACGGCATGGCGCCGGTGAACCCGCGCGACAGCATGGCGTCGTACACGTCGTCGGCGGTCTTCATCGACTTGCGCACCACGAAGGCCATGCGCTCCGTGACCCAGGCGCGGTCGGCGCGCACACTGCCCCGCGTGAGCGTGCGGCTCTCCCGGGCCAGGTGGATCTGCTCCACGGTACGCAGCAGCGTGAGGATCTGCTTCTGCGTCATCGCCAGGGTGGCGACCACCACATCGGGCAGGCGCATCGCGCTGAGCGCCTTCAGCAGGTCGCTCCAGCGCATCGTCCACACCACGAGCAGGGCGAAGCCGGCCGACGCGACCACGCGGGTCACCAGCGTCGCCACCCCCATCAGGCCCGGCTCGGTGAGCGAAAACGGACCGAGCGGTACGACGACCGGCCCCGGCGTGAAGACACGCATCGCCGACGGCGCCGCCACGAGGAAGGCGAGCAGGCCGGCCGTGAGCCACACCTTGCGTTCGAACGAGGCGACGCCGACCCGCGACGCCGCCGCGAGGACGATCGTCACGCCGACGAGAGCGATGAGCACCCACACGGAGTGCACGAGGCTCGCGGTCACGGCGAAGAGCACCAGAGTGAGCAGCTTGATGCGCGGATCGAGGCGCTGCAGCAGGCCCGGGCGTGCCGCGAGCGCTTCATTCTGCAGCACGTCCGTGACCGCACGAGCGACGGAGTCCGCCGTCTTGCGGGCGAGCGAGCGCCCGCCACCCCTGCCGCGTGGGGCGGCGGGCGCGATCCCGCTCTCGCCGGAGACGGTCAGCGGCTCACCCGGCGGGCGCCGTGGGCGCAGCCGGCGGCGCAGCCCCGGCGGAGCCGGCCTCGTCGCCGCGGCGCCGAGCGAGCAGCGCCCCGACGCCCCAGCCGACGCCGATGCAGAGGGCCGCCCCGACGAGGGCCGCGATGAGATAGCCGAGCAGGGTGTTGCTCACCCCCGGGGTGGCGTAGTCGGGCATCGCCGCCTTCCACAGTCCCCCGAGCTTCTCGAGGTTCGTAGGCACGTACCCGACCAGCGAGTCGAGCTCCTCACCACCCCACTCGCCCCACGCCGTGCCCGGGGCCAGTACCCCGATCGGAGTGAGCAGGATGAGGACCCCCATTCCGGCCCACAGCCAGCGCAGCGGCCGGGCGGCCGGCTTCATCTCGAGCAGCTCGGGTTGGGATTTCGCCAGCGCCGCCACGATGCCCATCGTGGCGATGGCCTCCACCCACCCGAAGAAGAGCAGGTGCTCGAGCGCCATCGCCGGCACCGCCACGCCGAGCCTGTACGGCGCGTAGAGTGCTTGCCCGGTCGCCGTATGGGCGAGGTACGGCTGGATACCGAACTCGAATCCGGCGACGATGGATGCCGCGACAAGCGCCACGTAGGCGGCGACGCCGGAGGCGATCACGCGACGTCTCGACGAGGGCGCATCTCCAGAGACGAACCGGTACAAGTAGTAGCCGACGAACGGCGCCACCACGGCCATGTTGAAGCAGTTGGCGCCGATGGCCGTTATGCCTCCGTCGCCGAACAGACCGGCCTGGATGATGAGCGCGATGGAGATCGCGATCACGGCGGCCCACGGGCCGAGGATGATCGCGATCAGGGTCGCGCCCACAGCGTGCCCCGTCGACCCCCCGATGACCGGCACGTTGAACATCATGATGATGAAGGAGAAGGCGGCGCCCAGCGCCAGGAGCGGTATCTGCCTGGCCTTCAGCGTGCGTTTGACCTTTCGTGCGGCGATGATCCAGATGGGGACCATGACGATCCAGAGGATCACATAGGTCTGCGGTCCCAGATAGCCGTCGGGGATGTGCATGGCGACGGTGTTCATGGACACTCCTCAGCTGGTTTCCTGGACGGGATCCTGGTCGCCGGCAGGTGTCGCGACGTCGGCGACCGCCTGACAGTCGCGGCAGATGCCGAAGGCCGTGACCTGGATCTGGCTCACGGCGAAGGCCTGGCGCTCAGCCAGCTCCTGGTGCACGGGGGCCAGCAGCTCGTCGCTGAAGTGGCCCACGGCGCCGCAGCGCGTGCACACGAAGTGATGGTGCGTGGGCTCGGGGGAGACCTCGTAGTAGCACCTGCTGCCCTCAAGGTGGGTCTCGATGACGAGGTCGAGGCTCACGAGCAGCTCGAGGGTGCGATACACCGTGGAGACGTTGACGTCCGGCAGGGTGCGACGCACCTCGGCCGCCACTTCCTCCGCCGTCATGTGGCGGCCGGCGTCGCGCAGCACCTCCCAGATGAGGTTGCGCTGCGGCGTGAGACGGTAGCCTTGCTCGCGGAGTGTCGCCCGGGCGTGGTGCATAGCAGCCAACATAGCGCACCTGCGAACGAGTCGCAAGAGCTTCTCTGTTGCCATCGGGTGTGACGCCGGCCTCGCAGCTACGCTGCTACGATGACGGCGAGCGAGTCCTTCGGGACGCGCCAGACGCGTGACGACCGAGGAGGTGAGTGCGCTGGCGGATCACGAGGCGGATCACGAGGCGGATCACATCCACCGCAACCGGGACGCCTGGAACGAGTGGGCGGCCGAGTTCGTGGAGAGCGCTGAGCGGGATTGGGCCGCGGACGCCCCCTCCTGGGGAGTCTGGGCGGTACCCGAGGCCGAGTTGCGCGTGCTCCCCGACGAGCTCGAGGGTCTGGACGTCATCGAGCTCGGCTGCGGCGCCGCCTACGTGTCGGCGTGGCTGGCGCGCCGCGGCGCGCGCTGCGTCGGTATCGACCTCTCCGCCGAGCAACTCGCCACTGCCTGCCGTCTGCAGCGTGAGCACGGCTTGGGTTTCCCGCTGCACGAGGGCAGCGCCGAACAGCTGCCGTTCCCCGGCGAGAGCTTCGACCTGGCGATCTCGGAGTACGGCGCCTGCCTGTGGGCCGACCCGTATCTATGGGTGCCGGAGGCCGCCAGGGTGCTGCGCCCGGGCGGCCGGCTCACCTTCCTCACCAACGGCACGATCGCGATCCTGTGTTCGCCCGACGACCCCGATACGTCGCCCGGCGATCGCCTGGTGCGCGACTACTTCGGCCTGCACCGCGTCGAATGGGCCGGCGAGCCGTCGGTCGAGTTCCACCTCGGCTACGGCGACTGGATCCGTCTCCTTCGCGCGAACGGCTTCGAAATAGAAGATCTGATCGAGATCCGGCCGCGGCCGGAGGCGACCACGCGCTTCAAGGGCCTGCCCACCGCGGAATGGTCGCAACACTGGCCCTGCGAGGAGATCTGGAAAGCGCGAAAGCGCGCCTGAAGCGGCTTCGCCCCAGGCGCGCTCCCCGCCGATCTGCGACCGCTTCAGGCCGCCTTGCGGTCCCGGTAGTTGACACACTGGGTCTGCGTCGCCCACATCGTGCGCGGCGGAGCCGTGACGCCGGCCTCGTCCATGCGCTGCCTGAGCTCCGGGTCGGCGAGGAAGGCCTCCCCGGCCTCACGACTGGGGAAGCTCAGCATGATCGTGAGGTCGTTGGCGTCGTCGTCGCTGCGGTAGATCTCGTGCCCGGTGCAGCCGTGCTTCGTGCGCACCGACTCGCCCGCGTCAAACACGGGCTTCCAGTCGTCGTAGTCGCGTACCGTCTGTTGCATAACGAGGTACATGATCGCCTCTTCCGTGAGGCGGGAGCGCCGCCCCTTGCGCGAGGCGCGCGCGAATCCGCATGACGAAGGAATCCCCGAGGCGCCGCAGAGCCAAACGTCGGCGGCGGGTCGCGCCCGCCGGCGCCGCGGCGCTCGACGGCGCCGGCTTCACCCCACCCAGGCCTGATCGTTCCAGAAGGCGGCGATCTTCTTGCGCCTGCCCCTGAGCTCGAGGACGAGCTCCTCCGGCAGGCGCCGCGGACCCATGTCGAGCAGCAGCGCGAAGCCTCCGGCGTCGATCTCGTGGAACCGGCGTGCGACGCCCGGCGGTCTCTGGGCGCCGGTCTCGAGCAGCGTGAGCGGCCCCGAGCAGCAGCGGTGGGTGCTCGTCCAGACGTAGAGGCGCCCGCCCCGCTCGCGCACCGCTTCCCTGACCCCGTCTGCTGCTGTGATCCTCATGGCGGACAGAGTATTCCGCGCGCGAAACCTCGTCCTCGGCCGGCTACTGCAGGTCGTCCAGCGTCGCGAAGCCGTAGCCTTGCGCCTTGAGGCCGTGGATGGCCTTGGCCAGGGCGTTCACGTTGCTGCGCGAGGAGGCGTGCAGCAGGTAGATGACGCCGGGAGCGGCGGCGCTCAGGATACGGTGCAGGGTGACGCTCACCGGCGCCTGGGCGCCCTCGTCGTAGTCGTAGTGCGCGAAGCTCCAGAACACCGTGGCGTAGCCGAGCTGCTCGGCGATCTGCAGGCTGCGGGCGCTGTACGCGCCGAACGGGGGGCGGAAGAAGCGCGTCAGCTTGCCGCCCGTGGCGGCATGGTACGCGCGCTCGGTGGCGCGGAGCTCGCGCGTGAACGCGCCTCGGCTGCGCGCCTTGACCACCATGTCCGCGTGCGACCAGCTGTGGTTGCACGGCAGGTGGCCGTGGGCGGCCAGGCGACGCGTCAGGCCGCGGTTGGCGCGGATGTACCGGCCGGTGAGGAAGAAGCTGGCCTTCACGTGGGCGCGCTCGAGGATGCCGATGATGCGGCTCGTCGTGCCGAGCTCGTCGGCCTCGTCGAAGGTCAGGTAGACGACGCGCTCGTGGCGGCCGCCGATCCAGACGCCCCCATAGCGACGCAGCAGCCGGGCGGCCGCGCCCGGGATGCCCGGCCGCCGGTGCGTGCCCTCGGGGATGAACCACCAATCCCTGGAGGTGTTGGAGGCCGTCGTGCGCAGGCCGGTCGTGCCGACGGCGGGCGTGCCGGCCGACGAGACGCCCGCCGTGGCGCGC
>JBAXRL010000154.1:0-6449 GCA_037131205.1 Actinomycetes bacterium
CGCCCACACCGACGCCCACGTCCGCCGGCTGGGCCAGGCAGAGCTCGGGGACCAGCGCGAACCTCAACGCCGTCGCCTTCATCGACGCCGGCCACGGCTTGGCGGTGGGCTACACTGGCGCCCTCCGCGCCACCACCGGCGGCCACGCCGGTCGCGCCGGCCGCGCGCGCCGCGCTATCACGAGCGTCGGCACCATCCTTTCCACCAACGACGGCGGCGCCACCTGGAGCAAGGAGGACACGGGCAGTAGCGCGGGGCTCCTCGGCGTCGCCTCCAGCGACGCCGACCACAGCTTGGCGGTGGGCGAGAACGGTACCATCCTCGCCACCACGGATGGCGGCTCCACTTGGGACACGCAGACCTCGGGCAGCGGCGAGAAGCTCTCAAGCGTCGCCTCCAGCGACGCCGGCCACAGCTGGGCGGTGGGCGATTCCGGCGCCATCCTCGCCACCACGAACGGCGGCTCCACCTGGATCGCACAGAGCTCGGGGATCGGCGCGGCCCTCAACGCCGTCACCTTCATCAACAACACTCACGGCTGGGCGGTGGGCAGCAGCGGCGCCATCCTCGCCACCACCGACGGGGGCGCCGTCTGGAAGGCGCAGAGCGCCGCGAGCGGCGCGGCCCTCAACGCCGTCACCTTCGTCGACGCCGCTCACGGCTGGGCGGTGGGCGGCGGCGGTACCATCCTTGCCACCACGAACGGCGGCGCCACGTGGAAGGCGCAGCCCTCGGGGATCCTCGCGGCCCTCAACGCCGTCACCTTCGTCAACGCCACTCACGGCTGGGCGGTGGGCTCCGGCGGCGTCCTCGCCACCACCAACGGCGGCGCCACCTGGCAGGTGCAGGGCGCGGTGGGCGGCGTGGGGCTCCTCGGCATCGCCTTCCCCGACGACCTGCACGGCTGGATAGTGGGCTCCGGCGGCGCCATCCTCGTCACCAACAACGGCGGCTTCCCCGCGCCGCCGACAGCGAAGCCCGTGATAGCCAGGCGCGAGCCCGCTTCCGCCAGGCGCGGCGCGCTCGTCAGCCTCAGCGGCGCGAACTTCGGCGCGACGCAGGGCGCCGGCTTCGTGAAGTTCGGCGGCAGGATCTGCACCACCTACCTCTCCTGGAGCGACAGGCAGATCACGTGCAAGGTGCCCAGGAACGCCAGGTACGGCAATCTCAAGGTCACGGTGACGACGCCGGCCGGAAAGAGCAACGCCAGGAGCTTCAGGGTGAAGCGGTAAGGGCCTGCGTCACGCGGCGTACCGCGCGGCCGGCGCCCTCAGGCGAGCGCCAGCTCGACGGCTGCGGCGGGCGTCTTCGCCCGCCGCACTCCGTCGAGCTGGCCGCCCCCGGGCGGCGTGACCTCCCAGGTGTCGAGCAGGATCACCGGCCGGCCGATGCTGCGCGCCAGGCCGATCTCGCTGAGCGTGCCCCAGGCGCCGCCCACGGCGATCACCACGTCGCCGCTGGCCACCACGCTGAGGTTGCGCGCGTGGCCCATGGCGCTGCACACGGTGTACGTGAGGTCGGGGGCGGCGCGCAGGCGATCGGCCTCCGGCAGGATGCCGATCGAGACGCCGCCCTTCTTCTTCACGCCGCGCGCCACCGCCTCCATGACGCCGCCGCGGCCGCCGCAGACCACGACGCAGCCGCGCTCCGCGAGGAGCTCGCCGAGCTCCTCGGCCTTCGCGGCCAGCTCGGGCGTGGCGCGGCTGGCGCCGATCACGCTGATGTAGCGGGCTTCGCTCACGGCGCGCTCCCGGGGTCGGGCGCCGCGGGGCCGGGCGGCGCTGCGGGGCCGGGCGGCGCTGCGAGGCCGGTGGGCGCCGCGTCCGGGCCGGGCGGCGCGAAGCGGCCGCGCCCGGCCCGTCTGTCTTCTTCCTCGCGCGCGAGGCAGGCCCACGGCCTTCGGCCCGGCGAGCCGTAGAAGATCGTGTAGTCGGGCCGGTAGCCGCGGCCCTCGTAGAGGCGCACGGCCATGTCGTTGCCGGTGTCCACGCCGATCTCCACGTCTTCGACGCCGCGTGTCTCGAGCTCGACGTCCATCGCGTCCATGAGCGCGCTGCCCACGCCGCTGCCGCGCGCGCCCTCGGCGACGCTGAGGTGCGCCAGCTCGGCGTGCGTAGCGCCCGTGTACCACACCGGGTCCGGGCCCTCGACGCGCACGAAGAGGTAGCCCACGGCCTCGCCGCCGCGGCGCGCGACCAGGGCGAAGGCGTCGCCGGCGAGCGCCTCCAGCATCGCCCTGCGCTCGAGCTCCCACGACTCGTCAGAGGGGCGCACCGGCACGATCGCCTGCGGCAGCGCCGCGACGTGGTCGAGCAGCGCCTTCCACAGCGGCGCCACCTTGTCGATGTCGGCCGGGTCGAGCTTCTCGATGGTGATGCCGGTGGGCATGGTGCAGGCTCCCTGGATGGCGTGTTCTGCAAAAGACTACCGCACGCCCGCGGTGTTTGGCATTCGCGGCGCAACGGCGATGCATGGCCGATTCAACGCCATGACGGTACCATGACGAAAGGTGGGCGCCGAGCGAGAGGGCGCGACGGCGGGTCCGTCCCGCCGCCGCGACCGCCGCGCGTGACCCGCCGGCCCGGAGTCACGCGGAGGAGGTGACGATGAGATCAGACCAGCGCGTCACGACCGCGGGGATGAGCTCGGTGACCTGATATCGGCCATCATCGAGGCGTGGGACCGCGTGGTGGTTCCGCGCAGGTACGGAAGGGAGGGCACATACATCGACACGCCGGACACTACATGAGATTCGTTCCGCTGCTGGTCGCGAGCGTCGCTCTGTCGTGCGTCGTCGCTGCCGCGGCGGCCACACCCGCTGCCGGCGCGAAGGGTCTGCCTCGTGCCAAGCTGGGGCGGCCGCACCTCCCCGGCATCATCGTGACGGGGGCGCCGTTCCCCGAGTGGGGCACGCTGCGCCCGCAGCATGCCGTCGGGGCACAGTCCGTGAGGATCAAGTGCTACCTGCAGGATGAGGACGGTGGGTGGGATCTCCAGGAGACGGTCTGGGCCAGGAATGTCGACTTCGGCGCCACCACCAAGTACGTCCCCTCCGTGATCCTGGACGCGCCCGGCTATCCGGTCGGGTGCCGTTTGCGGGCGATCGCGCCGGCCGATGGTCAGCACCGGACCACGAGCTCCGGGTGGGCGCGCGGGAGCGTGCTCGTGGGGGAGTAGGACACGTCGCGCGGGCGTAGGCGGCGCGGGAATCCGGCGGCGCAGGCGTCGCGGTTGCGCGTCGCCGTCGCCGTCGCGATACTCGCTTCACATCCCGGCGGGCCGACGTGGAGGACGAAGAGATGAGCACCACAAGCGAGAGGACGCGAGGGCGCGCGCTGAGCACGACGCTCGTGCTGGCCCTGCTTGCCGCCCTGCTGCTCGCCGGCGTCGCCCTGGCCGCCGGCCCCGAGGGCCGCGGCGGCAAGAGGGCCAAGCCGGGCACGCCCACGGCCAAGGCGCCGAGCGGCATGATCGGCGCCGCCACGCCGACCTTCACCTGGAGCAAGGCGAAGGGCGCCGCCAGGTACGAGCTGCGCGTCTTTGCGGGCAGCACGCTGCTGCTCAAGCAGGGCGCCATCAAGACAATCTCCTGGAAGAGCGGCGCGGCGCTGCCCAGCGGCGTCGCGCTCACCTGGAAGGTGCGCGCGAGCAACGCCGCCGGCGCCGGCGCCTGGAGCCGGAGCCTCGCCTTCACGGTCGCTGCGTCTCCCGGCGCGGCCAAGGCGATCAGCGCCTTCAGCTTCGATGGCTTGACCCCGCACGTCGATGGCGTCATCTCCGAGGCCCTGCACACCATCGCCCTCACCGTGCCCTCCGGCACCAGCGTCAGCGCCCTGGTCGCGACTTTCGCCACGAGCGGAGCGGCGGTCGCGGTCGCCGGCGCTCCCCAGGTGAGCGGCGTCACCCCCAACGACTTCAAGAGCCCCCTCACCTACATGGTCACGGCCGCCGACGCCTCCACCCAAGCCTACCTCGTCACGGTCACCGTCGCCGGCAAGCCTCCCGGCCCACTCGCCATCGGCGATCCCTACCAGGGCGGCATCGTCGCCTACATCCTGCAGGCCGGCGACCCCGGCTACGAGGCGGGAGAGACGCACGGATTGATCGCTGCCAAGGCTGATCAAACCGGCTCCATATCCTGGTGGAAGATACCCTACGTCGATGGCGTCGTCATTGGTGCGACGGCGACAGCGCTGGGCACGGGATCAGCCAATACCGACCTGATCATCGCAGTGCAGGGACCTGTCGCCACCAGCTACGCGGCCGGTCTGGCACGAGCCTATACAAGCGATGGTTACAGCGACTGGTACCTGCCCAGCAAGGACGAGCTGAACAAGCTGTACCTCAGCAAGGACGCGATCGGCTGGGCGGCGAACCCCGGCGGGGGGGTGAGCCTCTGGAGCTCCTCCGAGGACGCCGTCAACGCAGCCTGGGGTTATGCCCCTGATTGGGCGCAGAACTTCGACACTGGCACCCAGATCGCTCTCGGCCACGGCCACCTGCTCTGCGTGCGCGCCATCCGGTCTTTCTGACGCCAGGTTCTCCACGGCTTCGTCGCCGCCGCGCTGGGCGCATCCGCCGCCTCCTTCCTTGGGGGCGCACGGGCGTCGTGCTTGCGCGTCGCCGTCGCCCGCGCGATACTCGGTTCACATCTCACCCGGCCGACGTGGAGGAGGAAGCAATGAGCACCACCAGGAAGAGGACGCACGGGCGCGCGCTTGGGGCGCTGACCACGACGCTTGCGCTGGCGCTCCTTGCCGCCCTGCTGCTCGCCGGCGCCGCCCTGGCCGCCGGCCACGAGGGCACGGGCAAGAGCGCGCGCCCCGGCAGGCCCACGGCCACGGCGCCCAGCGGAACTATCGCCACAGCCACGCCGACCTTCACCTGGAGCAAGGCGCGCGGAGCCACCAGGTACGAACTGCATGTTTACCAGGGCATGAAGCTGCTGCTCGCGAAGACCGGCATCAGGCAGCTCGCGTGGACGAGCAGCCTGGCGCTGCCCACCAACGTCGATCTCACCTGGAAGGCGCGCGGCAGCCGCGCCGGCAGGGCCGGCCCCTGGAGCAGGAGCCTCACGTTCAAGATCGTGCCGGCGAGCCCCGCCAAGGCGCTCACCGCCTTCAGCTTCCAGGGCCTAACGCCGCCCGCCACCGGCGTCATCCTCGAGACTCCGCACACCGTCGCCCTGACGGTGCCCGCCGGCGCCGGCCTCACCGCTCTGGTGGCGACCTTCACGACGACCGGAACATCCGTGGCGATAGCCGGCACTCCCCAGGTCAGCGGGACGACGGCCAACAACTTCACCAACCCGGTCACCTACACGGTGACGGCCGGCGACGGCACGACCCAGGCGTATGTCGTTACGGTGACGATCGCCGCCAGCGCGGCCAAGGCCATCACCGCCTTCAGCTTCCAGGGCCTCGCGCCGCCGGTCACCGGCGCCATCAATGAAGCGGCGCACACCGTCGCCCTCACCGTGCCCGCCGGCACGACCGTCACAGCCCTGGTCGCGACCTTCACGACGACGGGCGCCTCGGTGGCGATCGCCGGTACGCCCCAGGTCAGCGGCGTCACCGCCAACAACTTCGCGAACCCGGTGACCTATACGGTCACCGCCGGCGACGGCACGACCCAGACTTACGTGGCCACGGTGACGTTCGCCGCCAGCGCGGCCAAGGCAATCACGGCCTTCAGCTTCCTGAGTCTCGCGCCGCCGGTCACCGGCGCCATCAATGAAGCGGCGCACACCGTCGCCCTCACCGTGTCCTCCGGCACGACCGTCACAGCCCTGATCGCGACCTTCACGACGACGGGCGCCTCAGTCGTGATCGCCGGCACGCCCCAGGTCAGCGGGACGACGGCCAACAACTTCACCAACCCGGTCACCTACACGGTGACGGCCGGCGACGGCACGACCCAGGCGTACGTGGTCACGGTGACCGTCGCCGCCCCCTTGCTCGCGATTGGCGATCTCCACCAGGGCGGCATAGTGGCCTACATACTGCTAAGTGGAGACCCTGGTTACGATGCCAACGTACAGCACGGACTGATTGCTGCTACAACTGACCAAAGCACAGGGATACGATGGTACAACGGACAGCCTTACGTAGCCACTGGAGCAACAGCAACGGCACTGGGAACAGGATTCGCAAATACCACTACGATCATTGCAGCGCAAGGACCTATAGCTACGAGTTATGCGGCAGGCACAGCACGAGCTTATGACGGTGGCGGCTATAGCGACTGGTATTTGCCAAGCAAGGACGAACTGAACAAGCTGTACCTCAACAAGGGCGTAATCGGTGGGTTTGTGTCCGACAACTACTGGAGCTCGTCCCAGATCGATGCGACCTACGCGTGGGTCCAGAACTTCGACAATGCCTACCAGGACGACTACAGCAAGAACAACACGGAGAGGGTGCGTGCCATCCGGGCGTTCTAGTCGTTCA
>JBAXRL010000155.1:0-6446 GCA_037131205.1 Actinomycetes bacterium
GAGTGGATGAGCGAGTTCTTCGAGACCTCTTCAAGCCCGCCGGGACATGGATTCCCTCTCTGCAGCGTGGAGATGGGATTCGCCTGCTACACCTTCGAGCCGAAGGCGGACGTACCGCTCCGCGTCATCGTGCTCGACGACACCCAACGCGACGACGAGCCCTACGACAACGGCTACGGGCACGTGTCTCTCGACAAGGAACGGTATGACTGGCTCGTGCGAGAGCTCGACAGGGGCCAGGCCGAGAACAAGCTCATGATCATCGCGGCGCACTGCCCGATAGGCGTCGAAGCGGCGGGTTCGCCCATGGGTTGGGGCTCGAGCGCCCATGGATCCGAGGCGGAGCTGATCGCGAAGCTGCACACCTATCCGAACCTCATCCTGTGGATCGCGGGGCATCGCCATCGCAACCCGGTGACGGCGTTCACGTCACCCGACGCCGACCGTCCCGAGCTCGGCTTCTGGGAGATCGAGACCTCGTCGCTGAGGGACTTCCCTCAACAGTTTCGCACCTTCGAGATCGCGCGCCACGGCGACGACACCGTCTCGATCCTGACGACCGACGTCGACCCGGCCATGGAAGACGGCTCGCCGGCCGCGATCTCGCGGACTTACGCCGTCGCGGCTCAGCAGATCTTCAACAATCCGGTCGGTCTTCTGCCGACGTGCTCGTACAACGCCGAGCTCATGGTGCGCCTGAGCCCCACGATGCAGGCGGAGTTGAATCGCCAGGGAGCCGGCGCATGACTGAGCAGCCTGAGCCGGGCCAGAGCATCGCCATCCCCTCGGCGCCGAATCTGCGCGACCTCGGCGGCTGGCCGACGCGCGACGGCGGCACGGTGCGCAGCGGACTCGTGTATCGCTCGACCGCGCTCAACAGGCTCGCGGGGGCGGACATGGCGGCCTTCGCGGCGCTCGGCATCCGCGTGGTCTACGACCTGCGCACCGCGGCCGAGCGCACCGCCCAGCCCGACCGGCTGCCGCCGGGCGCCGAGTACGTCGTGGTCGACGTGCTCAAGGACTCGGCGGATGCGGCGCCCGCCCAGCTTCTGAAGGTGGCGACGGATCCACGAGCCGCCGAGGAGCTGCTCGGCGGCGGCAAGGCGGAGCCGCTCTTCGCGCGCGGGTATCGCGAGATCGTGAGCCTGCCCAGCGCCTGCGCGGCATACCACCGCTTGTTCTTCGACCTGACCGCGGAGGAACACCGGCCGGCTCTCTTTCACTGCACGACGGGCAAGGACCGCACCGGCTGGGCGGCGGCGGCGCTGCTGCTGCTGCTCGGCGTCGCCGACGACCTGGTGATGAAGGAGTACCTGCTGACCAACGCGCAGCTGCTGCCGGCGGAGCAGCCGCTCCTCGACCGCTTCCGGGCGCTGGGCGGCGACCCCGAGCTGCTGCGCCCGGTGGTCGGCGTCGCCGCGGCGTACCTGGAGGCGGCGCTCGACGAGATGCGCCAGGAGTTCGGCGCCATCGAGAGGTACTTCAGCGAAGCGCTGAAGATGGACGACAGCGCCCAGAAGGCCCTGCGCGCCGCGTTCGTCGAGAGCGTCTGAGCGCGGACCGTCCTCAGGCGTCGCCAGGCGCGAGGGCCGACTGGCTCCCATCCCGGCGCCGGCCGGCGACAGCGCCGCCGGCCCTCGGTCCCTGGCGCCTACCAGGAGCCGACAGCGACCAGGAAGACGACCACCAGCAGGAAGAGCACGCTCACGACGGTCATCACGGCGTTGACGATCAGGCCGGCCAGGGCGAGGCCGCTGGGGAGCCGCTCGCGCACCGCCTGCGTGTAGCCCGCCCACGACAGGGCCAGACCGACCCACCACAACGCGAGCACCGGGAAGATGAAGCCCGCGATGGCCAGCACGAAGCCGGCGACGGCGGTGCCCGGCGGCGAGGGCGGCCTGGTCACCGCGAAGGACCGCGCGTCCGCGGCGTAGCCATAGGCCAGGGGGGCCGTCGCGCCGGCAAAGCTGCTCTGCGCCGGGAAGCCGCCCGTGGCCGGGGCGGCCGTCGCGCCGGCTGCCACCTGGCCCACCCACTCGCGCAGGCCGTCGTACTCCCAGGCTATCTGCCCCTGCTGGTCGTACCGCAGCACGTCCTCGGCGACGAGGGGGCCGTAGCCCTCGAGCGCGAAGCGCTCGTTGTCGTAGGTGATGGACCTGCCGGCCCATCCGCCGGCGGCGGTGAACCTCGCGACGATCATGGCCCCTCCAGTTCGGTCGGCGGACGTCGGTGTATCGTACAGGACGCGCCGGGCGCCGGGTCTCCAATGCGGTGGACATGAGCCCGCTCGAGACGCGCCGGGCGCCGGGTCTACAATGCGGTGGACATGAGCCCGCTCGAGGTCAGAGTACGCTGATGGCGGCAGACTCCGCGCCGCCGCGCGCACCAACGGTCACCGTGCGCATCTTCGGCAGCCTGCGCCCGCCGCGGACCGCGCGGGGGCTGCCGCACACCCTTACCGTCGAGGTTCCCCAGGGCGGCGTCGCGGCACGCGATCTCGCGGTCTCGCTGGAGCTTCCCCCCGAGAAGATCGAGGGCGTCTTCGTCAACCATGTCGTGCATGGGATCGCCGTGCACGTCTCACCGGGTGACCGCGTCGCGTTCGTGCCCTTCGACACGCCGGGACCGCATCGCGTGTTCCTGGGGCTCTACGCCGCCGGCAGGGAGGAGAGCGCCGCGGCTGAGGGCGGCCGCGACGCGAGCGGCTAGTACCCCCGGGCGGTCGGCGCTTCAGCCTCCGCCGATCTGCGGGAAGACCCCGAGACGGTCGCCGTCGCACAGCGGTTGGTCGGCGGCGGCGTGGCGGCCGTTCACAAACACCACGCGGGTCACGTCCGGCAGCCCGAGACCGGCGATGAGCGCGCCCACGGTGGCGCCGTCAGCGACGTCGATGGCGCGCGCCTGGCAACCACCCAGCCCGTCGGGCTGATACTTCGAGAGGCTTGCGAAGAGCGCCAGATGGATGGTCATGGCATCAGCCGGAGCGGCCCCCGTGCCGCGCGTGCGCGCTCCACGGCACGGGGGCACGGCCGGCGTCCTACTGCTGCAGGCCCATCTGGGCCGCGGTCGCTTCGACAAAGTCAAAGACCGCATCGAGCTCCTCATCGGAGACCGTGAACACGACGTCGTGCGGCGGCAGCTTGTCCTCGTAGAAGAACCTGGGCAGCCGGTCGTCGGCGGCGGTGAAGCCGACGCGCTTGTTGTACAGACGCTCCATGGTGAGCACTTCGCGGCCGAGCTGCATGAGCTCGTCGGCGCCCCACTTGTCGCCGGTGTGCGCCTCGACCATCTCGTGGATGGCCGCGAACGCCTCGGGGATGTCGAGCACGGGGAAGGCCACGAAGATGCAGAAACCCAGGCTGTCGAGCATCGCCGTGGCGATCTGCAGGTTCGCCGAAAGCGCGGCCTGGCCCTCGGGCTTCAGCGGGTCGACGCTGCCGCCCACGCCGAGGATGTTGGCGGTGATGGTGTAGCCGGCCGTGTGATCGGCGCCCTGAGGCGTGGTGGCATAGGTGACGCCGATGCCCTGGACCGGACGCGGGTCGTAGGCGGGCAGCGCCTGGTGCTTGACCACGGGGATGCGCGCCACGCCGAAGTGCTTGCCGGTCGCCTCGGCGCCGTCCCACAGCACGCGCAGCTCGTTGTCCGGCTCGAGACCGGCCTTGAGCGCCGCAAGGGCTCCGGCGGCGTCGCCGAACGCGAGGGCGCCGGAGTCCATGTAGACGGCCATCGTCGCGCCCATCTCGATGGTATCGAGACCGAAGTCGCCGCAGGCGCGATCGAGCGCGGCGATGCCATCGAAGTCCGCGATGCCGCAGTCGGCGCCAAACGACCACACGGTCTCGTACTCAGGACCCCTGGTCACGTAGGCGCCGTCCTTGTCGACCCAGTAGCGCGAGCACTGGATGACGCAGCCGCTGAAGCAGGCATGGCTGACGTCGCCGCCGCGCGCGAGGATCGTGTCGCGCTGCGTCTCACCGCTGAGGGCGTCGGCGGACTCGAAAAAGCCCGCCGAGAAATTGCGGGTCGGCAGGCCCCCGGCCTCGTTGAGGATGTTGGTGAGCACGTTGGTGCCGTACATGGGGAGCCCGGTACCCGATACCGGATGCTCCTTGAGCGCCTTCGAGAAGCGCCTGGTGGCGGCGGCGAACGCTTCCTTGTCGGCGTGCCCCAGCGAGCTCGTGCCCGCATACGAGACCACGATGCCCTTGAGGCCCTTGCTGCCCATCACCGCGCCGAGGCCGCCACGGCCGGCGAAGCGGTTGGGGTAGCCCTTGGGGTCGGAGATGGCGATGCCGGCCGCCTTGGCGAACGCCTCACCCGCCGGGCCGATCGAGATCGTGGCGTACTTGTCGCCCTCAGGCCGCATTGCGGCGATCCTGTCGGCGACCTCGTAGTTGCCCAGGCCGGCCCAGTCGTCGACGCGCTCGAGGCGCGCCGCGCGGTCCGCCTCGATGACCAGCACGTAGCGGGCGCTCTTGTCGGCGGGTACGTCCTCGATCACGACCGCCGAGAGGCCCACACGCGCAAGCGCATGGGCCGCCTGGCCGCCCGAGTTGGACTCCTTGATGCCGCCGGTGAGCGGGCTCTTCGCGCCCACCGACAGCCGGCCGCCGTTGGGGGCGGAGGTGCCGCCCAGCGTGCCCGGGGCGAAGACGAGCTTGTTGCCCGGACCCAGCGGGTCGGCGTCCGTGGGAACCTCGTGGTAGACGATCGCGTCGGTCAGCGCGCGACCGCCGTACTTCTTGACAAAGAGCACTGCCCAGGCTTCGGGCACGGGTTCGACGGTCACCGAGAGATCCGCCATGTTGACGCGGAGCAGGTCCTTCATTTCCATGCGTTTCCTCCTTCGGTTCTTGCGGGCGGGCCTTCGCGAGACGTGGACAGTCTATGCCGAACGCGGGTGCGATGACGGTGAGCTTTCCGGACCGGCTCCGCGTGACGCCTTCAGAGCCGCGTATGGTGACGGTGTATCCCCATGCGGTGTCCAGTTCAAGCGTTTGGGGATGGCGGCGCGGCGGGGCGCGGCGGCTACACTCGACAACGTCCTGTCGCCGGCGGCCAAACTGCTGCCGCGGGCGGCCTAGAAGAGCCTGTCCACCTCTTCGTAGACGTGGAGGTCCGGGACCTGGTCGGCGTTCCAGTGCGCGATGCCGGCGCGGATCGAGGGATCGTTCATGAAGCGCTCGGCGCCCTCACGGTCGGCGAAGTAGTGCACCACCGTGACCGAGTTGGGGTCGTCCAGGCCCCGGTAGACCACGTACCCTTCGGCGCCCCAGGCATCCCTCGCGGTTGAGTACTCGTCGAAGATCTCCTTCCAGTGACCGTAGTCGGTGGCATGGAACGGAATGATGACGTAGACGGACATGTGCCCTCCAGTGGCGAGCTCCCGCGGTACGGCGACAGAATACAGCCGCCGAGTCCTCCCTGTCACACCGTCCGGTTCCCAGCCGCCGGGACCGGCGGCCGCGGCGCCTGAGGGCCGCTTGTCGGCAGCCCTGGAGCGCGTCGTCGCAGCCGGCCCTTCGGGAGGTCAGGCGCGGGGAGCCGGACCCTTGTGGCGGTCTTCCGCGTGCGACGTGCGCGGCCGGCATCCTGGCGCTCGTCGGCCTGATGGGGTGCGGGTCCGCGGCCAAGGAGAGCCCGCTCGTGGCGCTGTTCAGCGACGTCGGCGCCGCGGACTACTCGCTGGCCCAGCTTCAGGGCGACGTCCACGCCGGGTTCCCCGCGGCCAGGGTGGTGTACGGCGCCACCGACATGCCCGCCTTCGACGTGGCCGCGGCCGCCTACATCATCGACCTGGCATCCGGCCCGTACCCCGAGGGCACGATCATCGTCGGCGCCGTGACTCCCGGAGACCTCCCCGGCACAAGCTGCCTCGCGGCGGTGAGCAAGCGGGGGCACGTCTTCGTGGCCCCCGACAACGGCCTGCTCACACGTGTCGCCCGCGACCCCGGCCCGCGGGCCGTGTACCGCATCGAGGAGCAGTCGCTCTTCCCGCGACCCTTGAAGGACGCCTCCGCGGACTGGGCGCTGGCGCGGGCGGCGGCGCTCATCGCCTCCGGACGAGCGCCGCGGGACCTGGGTCCGCCGGCGAGCACGATCACGACGCTGGACCTTGCCGACGCCCGCCCGCAGGACGACAGACTGACTGGTACGGCCGTCTTCATCGATCGTTTCGGCAACTGCCTCACCAACATCCCCGCCGGCCTCGCCGGCGAGATGGGGCTGCGGACGGGCGACTCCGTGACGGTCTCCTGGGCCGGGGGCCGGGCGACCATGAAGGTGGCGGGCGCCTACGGCGACGTACCACTGGGGGCGCCCCTCGCCCTCAGCGACGGTGGGTCGCCGCTGCAGCTTGCCATCAACGGGGGCAGCTTCGCCGAGAAGTACGGGGCCGGCGCCGGAGCCGCGGTCACGCTGACCCGCGCCGGCGACCAGACCCG
>JBAXRL010000156.1:0-6428 GCA_037131205.1 Actinomycetes bacterium
TGCTACCGCGACGCGGCGCCCATCCACGTGGCCAACTTCGTCGGCCTCGTCAGGCGCGGCTTCTTCGACGGCAAGACCTGGCAGCGGGTGGCGCCGAGCTTCGTCATCCAGGGCGGCTCGCCGAGCCCGCTCGGATGGGAAGCGCAGACCTACATGCTGCGCGCCGAGATCAACACGCTGCGCTTCGCACGCGGCGCCGTGGGCATGTCGCGCGGCGATCTGTTCAACAGCGGGGATTCGCAGCTCTTCATCACCCACGTCCAGGACCCTCACCTCGACGGCATGTACACGCTGTTCGGGCAGGTCGTCAAGGGCTTCGCCGCGCTCGACCGCATGGAGGCCGGGGATCTCATTCTGAAGGCCTCGGTGAGGTAGGACCGCGCCCGCTCGTCTTTTTCTCCGGTGGAGCGCAGGGCACGCGCTTGCCGTCACGCCCCGGCTCAGGCGCGCCGGCGCCGGGATGGTGGCGACACCTGGACCCATCCCACACGCACGGAGCTTCCCACCGCCCAACGGCAACGCCGCGTCATCAGGGGAGTAGGATGAGCCGTCACCCGCGGTCCACGAGAGAGGAGGCCGGCGTGAAGCGAGCGGGGCTGGCGAATCGCGACGACAGCCGTCCGCGGCTCGTCACCGCGGGACTCTGTGGCAAATACGGCACTCAAGGAGGAGTCATGAGACAGCGTGCAGGATCGAAGAGACGTCTCGCCGCGGCGCTGTTCGCGCTGCTGCTGACGCTCAGCGTCGGCGCGGCCGTGGTCGGCGCGGCGGACGCGGCCGCGCGGTCGTTGCCTCGCGTCAAGCTCGGCCGGCCGCACTTCCCGCGCGTCGTGGTCAGCGGGGAGTCGTTCGATGTGTGGGGGACGCTGCGCCCGAAGCATGCTACCGGGGCACGGTCGGTGCAGATCAGGTGCTACTACAAAGACCTGCTGGGCGGCGGCTGGGAGCTGGAGAAGACCGTCTGGGCGACCAACGAGGCCTCCCGCCGCTACGCGGCGACAGTAACACTGGACGCGCCCGGCTACCCTGTAGCTTGCCGCCTGCAGGCGTACGCGCCTGCCGACAGTGAGCATCGCGCCACTACCTCCTCGTACGCGTATGGGAGTGTCGTGCTTCTGCCGTAGTGAGCACGCTGCCGGGGTAACGTGCGCCGGCGGCCGGAGGCGCCGGCGGCTGGAGGCGCGGCGACGGGGCGGCGCGGCCGCGCACGGCCGTGACGTAGGGCTTGCCGAGCACCCGCGAGCGTGACCATCGGCGCGTTGTTGCAGACCCCTCACTCCCGCTCTGGGGCCACAGCCGCCGCCGTCTTCATCATCGCCGGGTCAGTCTCGCCAAGATCCCCGCTCGCTGCGAGAATCGCCTGGCGCCACTCCGGATCGAGGGGAAGGATGGGCGGCGCCGGCGCCACGTCGGGCGCCTCCGTCGCCGCGGGGACCGCTGTCTTGCGGTCGGCGGGCGCGCCCCTCTTCACGAAGAGATTGTAGATCGACCACTGGAGCCGACTGCGCTTGCCGCGCAGCGGGAAGCGACGCGCCAGGGACGAGGGGGCGTAGAACGTCTCGTGAGCCGCGATCTGACCCAGGCGGAGCTCATCGCGGGACATCCGCGCCGGCTGAAAGACCACGTTGGCCTGGTCGTACTTGTCCCAATCGAAGGAGATGATGCGCTCGGCCTTCTTCAGCTCGTACCAGAGGAGCGTGCCCGGATAGGGCGTGACGACTGAATAGCCGCAGACATCGAAGCCGGCCTCGACAGTGAACCGCGCGGTCCGCTGGAAGACCGAGGGGTCGTCGCCGTCGAAGCCGAACATGAACAGGCCGAACACCATGATGCCGTACGAATGGACCTTCTCGACCAGGGCGGCGAAGGTCTCGGGCCGGTTCACGTGCTTGTGCACGCTCTTCAGCGTGTCGCGCGAGATCGACTCGAAGCCGACGTGCAGCATGGTGCAGCCGGCGGCGGCGGCGAGCTCGAGCATGCGGTCGTCCTGCGCGAGCCTCGAGGTGACGCTCGCCTGCCAGTGGACGCCGCGGCCCTTGAGCGCCCGCATGATCTCCTTGGGGCGCTCCGTCGTGCCGAAGAAGTCGGCGTCGTTCATCGTGATCGTGCGGGAGCCGCAGATCTCGATCTCCCGCATCACCTCCGCCAGCGGACGGTAACGGAGCTTCAGCCCGTTCATGAGCGGCTCGGCGCAGAACGTGCAGCCCTGAGGGCAGCCCCGCGACGTCTGCACGAACGTGCGGTTCACGTAGCGATTCTTCTTGATCAGGTCGTACCGCGGCATCGGCAAGCCGGTCATGGGGTGCAGCCGGTCGGCCCGATAGGCGCCGCGCATGCGGCCCTGCTCGAGGTCGCCGAGGAGCTTCTCGAGCACGAGCTCCGCCTCCCCGATGACCACCGCGTCACAATGCCTGAGCGCCTCCTGCGGCATGAAGCTCGGGTGGACGCCGCCCATGGCGACCGGCACGCCTCGTGCCCGGAAGGCGTCGGCGATCTCGTAGCCGCGTTTCACATAGCTCGTCATGGCGGAGATGCCGACCAGGTCCGCCTTCAGCTCGAAGTCGATCGACTCGATGTTCTCGTCGGTCAGCACCACATCGTAGCGGTCGCGCGGAACGGCGCCGGCGACGGCAAGCAGACCCGCAAGAGGCGAGTAGAGCGCCCGCCTGAGATACAAGGGGCGGGTGGTGAAGGAATCCGTCTGCGGATTGATGAGATGGAGGACCCGACGGTGCATGAGCCTGGCTCCTGTTCGATTCGACAGGCATCACAATACCAAGAACTGCCCCTTCCGGAAATGGCGTTCGTGGGTCAGGCTGCTCCCGGCGGACACGGATCGGCGCCGATCGAGGGACACCCCGCCGGCCCTGACCCGACCGCGCGGGGACCGGCGCGAGGGCTGCTACCCGCTCCGTGTTGGCACGCCGATCATCGCCCCCCGATCACGTTGAACGCCCGCCCCATCGATGCGACGGCCAACGACAGGCGCCGTGCACCCCATGACGGTGCGTCGGCCGGACGGTCCCTGGTGGTTGGCGAAGCCACGCCTGAGGGCCCGCGGCCGCGCGCCGACTGGCCTCTGGAAGCATGAACGCAGCCTTAGAACAACCGTCGCGGTTGCCGATAGACGCGGTTGGTGGGGGTAGAATCGAGGCTCACAACGACGACCGACCCCAGTGGCATCGCCGCGGTAGCCAGCTGGACCTCGGGTGCGACGGCCGGCGCGGCCAACAAGCTGGCCTTCGGCGTGCAGCCCTCGAACAGGGCCGCCGCCGCGTAGATCACTCCATCCGTTACGGTTCGCATCGAAGACGCGAACGGCAACCTGGCGACGAGTGATAGTGCGACCAGCGTCACTCTCGCCGGTGTTGACCACAGCCACATCAAGCGCCTTCGACATCACCCTCGCGATCGACGCGTGGTTCCGTTCTTGGGCTTCGCCGTCAAGCTCGTACTTCTGGCGCGACAGTACGGGCACTGAGGTCGATGTTCTGCCTGACGAGGCCAGCGTCCTCTGGCCCGTGGGCGATCAAGTCCGGCCAGACCGTGGCCGGCGACATGCTGAAAAGGGCTGCTCAAATGGCGGGACCTTGCCGGCGCGCCGACAGGCGACCCCTGGCCCGTCTTCGGCGGAGAGGGCGACTACCTGCGGCGGGACGTGCGCGTCATGGGCCCGCGCGCTGCTGAAGGATCTGCAGCCGGCGCGAACCGGCACAGGCCGGCACGAGCTCGCGCAGACGGTCGTCGCCGTGGAGCGTCCGGCGGACACGGTGCACGAATCGGCGCGTGATCACCAGATCGTGACCCAGGCGGGCGGGGACCCTGCAAAAGGGCCGCTACCCGCTCCGTGTCGGCCCGGCGATCGTCGACCCAAGATTATGTTGAACGACCGCCTCATCGATGCGCCGGCCACCGACAGGCGCCGTTCACCCTCTGCCTGCGCGAGAGCCGGCCGGCCCGCGGGGAAGGTTTGCAGACCGTGACTCAGCGGTGCGTTCTTCCTGCCCGAACAATCTGCGAGAAGCCGTGAGCGCCTTCGCGGGTGCAGGCGCCCAGTCGTGGGGACCAGCCCAGTGGGCCACCAATGGCATGTCCTGGGCCTAGGGCGAGAAAGCCGATGAACGCCATGGCGACGACGCCGAGAAGGGCCGCGACCGCCCCGGCCCCGTTGTGCGGGGAACAGGGGCGAGGGTGGCTCACTCCTCCCGGACTACGGCCGCCGCCATCTTCATCAGTGCCGGGTCCGTCTCGCCAAGGTCTCCGGTGGCTTCGAGAACCGCCTGGCGCCACTCTCGCTTGAGGGGAAGGATGGGCGGCGCCGGCGCCACGTCGGGCGCCGCCGTCGGCGCGGCGATCACGTGCTTGCGGTCGGCCGCGGCGCCCCTCTTCATGAAGAGATTGTAGATGGACCACTGGAGCCGCCGGCGCTTGCCGCGGAGCGGGAAGCGACGCGCCAGGGACGAGGGGGCGTAGAAGGTCTCGTACGCCGCGATCTGACCCAGGCGCAGCTCATCTCCGGACATCCGCGCCGGCCGATAGACCACGTTGGTCTGATCGTACTTGTCCCAATCGAAGGAGATGATGCGCTCGGCCTTCTTCATCTCGTACCAGGTGAGCGTGCCCGGGTAGGGCGTGAGGACCGAGTAGGCGCAGGCATCGAAGCCGGCCTCGATATTGAACCGCGCGGTCCGCTGGAAGACCGAAGGGTCGTCGCCGTCGAAGCCGAACATGAACAGCCCGAACACCATGATGCCGTACGAATGGACCTTCTCGATCAGAGCCGCGAAGGTCTCGGGCCGGTTCACGAGCTTGTGCACGCTGTCCAGCGTGTCGCGCGAGATCGACTCGAAGCCGATGCTCAGCAGGGTGCAACCGCTGGCGGCCGCGAGCTCGAGCATGCGGTCATCCTGCGCGAGCTTCGAGGTGACGCCCGCCTGCCAGCTGATTCCTCGGCCCTTGAGCGCCCGCATGATCTCCTTCGGGCGCTCTGACGTGGCGAAGAAGTCGGCGTCGTTGATCGAGATCGTGCGGGAGCCGCAGCTGTGGATCTCCCGGATCACCTCCGCGACCGGACGGTAGCGGACCTTCAGCCCGTTCATGAGCGGCTCGGCACAGAACGTGCAGCCCTGGTGGCAGCCACGGGAGGTCTGCACGAACGTGCGGTTCACGTAGCGGTTCCTCTTGATCAGGTCGTACCGCGGCATCGGTAGGCCGACCATCGGATGCAGCCGGTCCGCTCGATAGGTGCCGCGCATGCGGCCGTGTTCGAGGTCGTCAAGGAGCTTCTCGAGCACGAGCTCCGCCTCGCCGATGACCACCGCGTCACAATGCTTGAGCGCCTCCTGTGGCATGAAGCTTGGGTGGACGCCGCCCATCACGACCGGCACCCCCCGTGCCCGGAATGCGTCGGCGATCTCGTAGCCGCGTTTCACATAGCTCGTCATCGCGGAGATGCCGACCAGGTCCGCCTTCATCTCGAAGTCGACGGACTCGATGTTCTCGTCGGTCAGCACCACGTCGTAGCGGTCGCGCGGAACGGCGCCGGCGACGGCAAGCAGGCCCGCAAGTGGCGAGTAGAGCGCCCGCTTGAGATACAAGGGGCGGGTGGTGAAGGAATCCGTCCGCGGATTGATGAGATGGAGGACCCGACGGCGCATGAGCCTGGCTCCTGTTCGATTCGACAGGCATCACAATACCAAGAACCGCTCTTGCCGGAAACGTCGGTCCTGGGTCAGGCTGCTCCCGGGATCGGAAACCTGGCGCGAGCTAGGACTCTCGCAGGGTCGCCTCCAGAAGCGCCACCGCCCCGGCCTTGCTCAGGGGCTCGTTGAGGTTGCCGCACTTGGGGCTTTGCACGCAGCTCGGGCAGCCGCTCTCGCAGGGGCACTCGGCGATCAGGGCGCGCGCGTCGGCGGCGAGGCTTTCGAAGGCCTCGTAGCCGCGCCGCGCCAGGCCGATGCCGCCGGGGTAGCCGTCGTAGACGAAGATCGAGGCCGCGTCGGTCTGCCAGTGCCAGGCGGTGCTGAGGCCGCCGATGTCCCAGCGGTCGCACATCGCGTACAGCGGCAGCAGGGCGATGAGCGCGTGCTCGGCGGCGTGCAGGGCGCCGGGCGTGGCGGTCGCGTCGGTGGCGGGAAGGGCGTCGGGCGCGGGAGACGCGTCGGGCGCGGTGGGGCCGGCGGCCGCAGGCAGCCCGGCCGGGGCGGTCTCGAGAAGCGCGGCGCGCGCCGCCTCGAGCGTCTGCTCGGGGATCGCCAGCCAAAGGGCCTGGGTGGTGAACATCTGCTCGGGCAGGTCGAGGCTGATGGTGTCGATGATGTGCTGATCGGTGAGGTCGCGCTTCTGGTAGGCGATCACCTGTTCGGTGACCTCAAGCTCGCCGAAGAAGAGGTTGGCGCCGGGCAGCGGGCGCATGCCTGCCTGCCCGG
>JBAXRL010000157.1:0-6410 GCA_037131205.1 Actinomycetes bacterium
TTCGGATCGATGCCGCGCTGCTGCATGAAGCCCAGCGCGTAGATGCCGGCGCAGGCGCCGATGGAGGCGAGGAAGAGGTCGAAGGGCGCCGGCGCGGAGTTGTCGCCGCCGCCGCGCGCCGGCTGGTCGGTCGCGATGGTGAAGCCGTTGTAGTCGGCGTACACGCGCTTGCCGCCGGGGAAGTAGATCTGCATGTCCATGTATGGTCCCTTTCCGAGAGACCGAGTCTCTCCGAGCACTGCGTTTGCTTGCTTAACAATTGCCATGTTGCGAAATTACGAAACTTGGCAATACTGGTCTCATGAACGATGACCGACAGCGCTACGCCATCCACGCCGCGGTGTTCGCGGCACTGGCCAATCCTACTCGCCACGAGCTCATGCATCTCCTCTGCGAAGAGCCGCGCACGGGCAGCGAGCTGGCGGTGGCCCTCGAGGTCAGCCGGCCCAACGTGTCCCAGCATCTGTCCGTGCTCCAGCGCGAGGGGCTGGTCAGGCGCTCGCGCCAGGACGGACGCGTGCTCTGGGAGGTCGTCGACCCTCGCTTGTCGGAAGCCTGCGCGCTCATCGACGACATCCTCGGCCACGAGCTCGCCCAACGCGCGCGCGTCCTCGCCCCCGAAAGGTAGGCATCTCATGCGACACGTCCAGGTAACGCCACCGGGAGAACCTTCATGATCGACGTCAACGTCCACGCCTGTCCCCAGAACCATCCTTGCCCCGCGGTCCACTCCTGCCCCGAGGGCGCCATCATCCAGGACGACATCTTCACGGCGCCGCGCATCGACCACGAGCTCTGCACCGACTGCGGCGCGTGCCTGCAAGCCTGCCGCGTGTTCTCGCGAATCCGCGACGAAGTGGGGGTACTCTGATGGCTCAGATCGACCTTGTCTGCCGCGACTGCGGCCACGGCTTTGAAGTCCTGACTCGCGTGGCGATCCGCGAAAAGCAGAAGCGCTGCCCCGAATGCCGGTCGCAGAGCGTGCGCCAGACCTTTGCCAGCTTTCTGCGCAACGGGTCGCTCGCGGACCCGTCATGCGGCGCCCCGCAGCGCAGCAGCGGCTTCGGCTGAGGCTGAGCCCTCGCGGCGCGGTCGCGCCGCACGCAGACTCAGCCGCGGCTGAGCGCCGCCCGCTGCGCTACACGCTCGCCGACGACCTGGCCTGACCCGTATCGGCGGACCTCGCCGACCGACCCCGTTGAGGCACATGATGTCACTCCCCACGCGCACGCTCGGTACGAGCGGCCTCGAGATCACGACCGTCGGCTTCGGCTCCTGGGCGGTCGGCGGCGGCGGCTGGTCGTTCGGCTGGGGCCCGCAGGACGACGACCTCTCGATAGCGGCCATAGGCCGCGCCGTCGACCTGGGCGTGAACTGGATCGACACGGCGGCGATCTACGGCCTGGGGCACTCCGAGGAAGTGGTGGGCCGGGCCGTGCGAGCTCTGCCCGCCGCCGCCCGGCCGCTCATCTTCACCAAGTGCGGCCTCGAGTGGAACGCCGCCGACCCAATGGGCGCAGTGCGGCGCATCTTCACTCCGCACACCGTCCGGCATGGCATCGAGGGCTCGCTGCGCCGCCTCGGCCTCGACAGCGTCGATCTGTTCCAGATCCACTGGCCCGACGATCAGGGCAACCCGGCCGAGGAGGCCTGGGCGGAGATGGTGAAGCTCCGTGAGGAGGGCAAGGCGAGAGCCATCGGGGTCTCCAATTTCGACCCCGACCTGCTCGCCGGCTGTGAGGCCGTCGGCCACATCGACTCGCTGCAGCCACCCTTCTCGCTCATCGATCGCGGGACGGCCGCCGAGCTGCTCCCCTGGGCGCGCGCTCACTCGACCGGGGTGCTCTGCTACAGCCCCATGGCGTCGGGCATCCTCACCGACTCGTTCAGCGCCGCCCGCGTCGCCGCCATGGCCGACGACGACTGGCGCCGGCGCCCGCCCTCGTTCAACGAGCCGGAGCTGGGCCGCAACCTGTCGCTGCGCGACGCCCTGCGGTCCATCGCCGCTCGGCACGGCGCGGCGGTGGCCGCCGTCGCCGTCGCCTGGGTGATCGCCTGGCCCGGCGTCACGGGGGCGATCGTCGGCGCGCGCGCTCCGGAGCAGGTGGACGGCTGGATCGACGGCGCTTCTCTCGAGTTGACCGAAGAAGACCTCGACGAGATCGCCGAGGCCGTTCGTGCGACAGAGGCCGGCGAAGGGCCGGCCGACCCGCGCAGAAGCTACAGCGAGTAGGTCACGTAGTCGTGCTCGCAGGGCTGGCCCACGGCCACCTGCACGCGGCCCTCGGCCGGCTCCCAGACCATGCTCGCCGTGGTCACACTCTGGTCCGGGTCGGGGTCGTCGTCGTTCCAGTGCGAGCAGATGGAGAACGGCGCGTTGGCATGGTCGCAGAGAAGCGTCTGCCCCAGGCGGACGGGATCCTCGCCGGCCTCCAGCCCCGCGGCGAGGAGCTCCTCCGCGCGGGCGCGCCGCTTGAAGGTGCCCTCCGACGTGGTCGCGTCCTGCGGCGCCAGCTCCGGCGTGACGTAGTGATTGGCGTGCACGAAGCAGGCGCCACCGTCGAGCCACGCAAGCCTGGTGGCCGTGGTCTCGATGTCCCAGATGCGCCCGGCCGCGTCGGCGAGCAGGTGGTTGGAGCCTCGCGCCCGAGGCGTGGCCGCGATGCGGTCACGGACCTCCTCGAGGCTGCGGCACGCGAGCAGCGACGCCAGCAGCAGGTTGTTGGGCACGCCCACGCCCATGTCCCAGGAGTACAGCGTGTTGGCGCCGCCGCAGATGCCGTGTGAGGTCACGCCGGTGATCGGCAGGTTGCCGGCTGGCCCGACGCTCAGGTAGCTCGTGCCGTCGTCGAGCGTGACGTGCCGCACCGTGAGGCACTCGATGTCGCCCGGGTACCAGTCTTCGTTGTGGCCGGCCACGGTACGGCCGCCGGCCTTGAGCGCAAACGACGTGCAATGCTCGGGCGGCGACGCCCGCTCGGGCAGGCACGTGAGCTCCTCGTTGCAGTTGGCCGCGAAGAGATGATCGAACGGCACGCCGGCGCCCTCAGCCAGGCCGCGCAGCTGGTCGACGATCCGCGGCACGGCCTCCTCGGCCGGCTTGAGGTAACGGCGGGCGCGCTCGACCGCTGCGGCGAAGCCGAAGCCCGCGAGCGCGACGAACTGCTCCCCGTAGTAGTCCAGCTCGCGGAGCACCAGCTCGCGCTCGGCCTCGCCGATCTGGCGCCCCACCTCGCGGTGGGCGCCCTTTGCCTCGATGTACGGGAGTGCGGCATCCATGCGGGGAGCATCCTATCGCGATTCGGAGGGGCGCCACGTGGGAATGTCCAGCCCATGGACGGCGACACCGACTTCCGCTTCTCGCCGCGCCCCAACCGCACCCGCGAGATCCACTGGCGCCCGTGGGGTGAGCCGGCGTTCGCCGAGGCTCGCCGGCTCGGGCGCCCCGTCCTCCTGTCGCTCTCGGCCGTCTGGTGCCACTGGTGCCACGTCATGGACGAGACGACCTACTCCGACCCTCGCGTGATCGCGGCCGTCAACGAGCACTTCGTGCCCATCCGCGTGGACAACGACCGCCACCCCGACGTGAACCGCCGCTACAACATGGGCGGCTGGCCGACGACAGCCTTCCTCGCCGCCGGCGGCGACCCGATCACCGGCGCCACGTACATGCCGCCGGACCAGATGCTGCAGGCCCTTGAGAGGGTAAACGAGTTCTTCGCGGCCAACCGCACGGCGCTCCTGACGCTGGGCGCGACGGAGCACGCCCACGCCGCCGATGCCGAGGCGGCGCTCGCTCATCTCGGCGGAGTGCCGCGAAGAGGCGCCCTGTCCGCACGGGACTCCGGCGGCGACCCAGACGTGCCCGGCGACATCCCGGCGGAGATCGCCCTGCGGATCGTGCGCGCCTTCGACCCAGTGCACGGCGGCCTGGGCGCCGACCCCAAGTTCCCGCAGCCCGACGTCTTCGCGTTCATGCTCGCTTTCGCGGAGCTGCGCGGCGGCGACCCGCTGCGCGTCGCGCCCCACACCAGCGCGCTCGTGACGCCGGGGCGCGTGCACGAGGTCGTGCGCACGACGCTGGAGCGCATGGCCGGCGGCGGCCTCTACGATCACGTGGCCGGCGGGTTCTTCCGCTACGCCACGCGCCGCGACTGGAGCGTCCCCCACTACGAGAAGATGTTGGAGGACAACGCGCGCCTGGCCAGCCTCTACCTCGAGGCCACGGTGCTGGCCCGCGGAGACAGGGTCGGCGGAGACGGGGCCGCCCACGCCGGCCTCGGCCCCGTGGCTCTCTATCGCGACGCCGCGGCGGGCATGATCGACTACCTCCTCGCCACGCTGTGGCGCGCGGATCCGCCGGCCTTTGGGGGCAGCCAGGACGCGGACGAGCACTACTACCGCCTCGACGACGCCGGGCGCGCCGCGCTGCCCGAGCCCTTCGTGGATCCCACCGTGTACGTGGACTGGAACGCGCTGGCGGCGCGGGCGCTGCTGCGCGCCGCGCCCGTTCTCCGGCGTCCCGAGCTCGCGGAGCGCGCCCTCGAGCTGCTCGGCTTCCTTTGGGAGCACGGCCGTCGCGACGCCGCGATGGCGCACTACCTCACAACGGGCGGCGTGCCCGGTCCCGGCGCGCCGCTGCTCATCGACCAGGCGACGATGGCGGCGGCCTTGCTGGACGCCTACGAGGTCACCGCCGAGCGGCGCTGGCTGGAGGGCGCGCAGGCGCTCGCCGGCTGGGCCGGCGAGCGCCTGCGCGCCGCCGACGGCCGCCTGCACGACCGCCTCGCCGAGCCCGGCGCGGGCGCCGGGCTTCTGGCGCGCCCGCTCCCCGTGCTCGAGGAGAACGCGCTCCTGGCCGAGGTATTCCTGCGCCTCGAGGCGTACACCGGCGCGGGCGCCTGGCGCGACCGCGCCCGCGAGATCCTCACGGCGTGGGCGACGCACTACGAAGAGCTCGGCGGCGCCTGCACGGCGCCGCGCTGGTCGCGCCGCGGCCACTCCGCACGGTGCAGCTCCTCGACCCAGACGACACGGCCGACGCGGAGCGGATGGCCGCGGCGGGCTTCAGGCGGGCCGCGGCCGCGACCGCCTACGTCTGCCGCGGCGCCACGTGCCTGGCGCCCGTCACCGACCCTGCCGAACTGGGCCGGCCGCTCACTTGAGCGCGATTATGCGAGAATGTGACGCGATCACCGAAACGGACCGGCGACGGAGGGACGATGCTCACGCTCTATCAGCTTGAATGGTGCCCCGCTTGTCACCGGGTACGCCAGGTGATGACCGAGCTGGGCCTCACCTGCCTCACGGTCAACGTCCCGGCCGACCACGAAACGCGCACCGCCGTGCTGGCCGTCTCGGACCAGACCGGCGTCCCCGTGCTGCAGGACGGCGACAAGGTGCTCAGCGACTCGGACGAGATCCTCGAGTATCTGCGCGGCGCCTATCCCGCGCCCGAAGACGCCGGGCGACACGCCGCCGCCGGCGCCTGGCGCACGGCCGCCGCGCTCTCCCTGGCGCCGCGCGCCGCCCTCACCCGCCTGCGCGGGCTCCTCGAGGAGAAAGGCTTCACGATCGTCGCTCAGATCAGGGCGCCGAAGATCAGCGGACTGCTGCCCAAAGACTACGTGCTGCTGGAGGTCGCTCTGCCCGCGGCGGCCGTCAGGAGCGTGGAGCTCGACCCTCTGGCGCCCGTTGCGGTCCTGCTGCCGATGGCCGTCCTGCCCGCTGAGGGCGGCGGCAGCGTGGTCGCCACCGCCGATCCCGTGGGCCAGGTGTGGCTCTACGGCAAGCCGCCGCTCACCAGGATCCAGGCGGCGGTCAAGAAGCGTCTGGCCGAGGTGCTCGAAGAGCTGTAGCGGCGCCTCACTCCCAGCGGAACACGCGGAGGCTCACCAGGGTCGCCACCAGGCCGATGCCGGCGACGATGGCGAGTTGCGTCCAGTTGGTACCGCGTCCGATCCAGGGGTCGACCATCGCCAGCACCGAGTGATAGAGCGGCAACGCCTTGCCGAGGCTCACCATCCAGGACGGCAGCAGATCGAGCGGCGCCGACGTGCCCGAGACGAAGAGCATCACGAACCAGAGCATCAGACCCGCCGACTGCGCGGCGCGCGCCGTCGGCGCCAGCGAGGCGAGCAGCGTCCCGATGCCGGCGAAGCAGAAGGTGCTGACCACAGCGGCCAGCGCCACCTCGGCGGGCGCCGCCGCCATCTGCACGCCATACACGACGATGCCAAGGAGGCTGATGGTGACCGCCCCGACGAAGGCGACCCCCAGGCTCACGAGAAGCTGAGAGCCGAGCAGCGCCGCTTCCGAAACACCGCTGGCGCGGAAGCGCCGCAGCACGCCGCGCTCGCGATACGACGACAGGTGCACCGGCAGCGAGATCGTGCCGATCGAGGCGATCA
>JBAXRL010000158.1:0-6378 GCA_037131205.1 Actinomycetes bacterium
AGCGACCCCACGATGACGTCGCCCGGGTAGTGCACCCCGCTGTGCACCCTGGAGTAGGCGACCACAGCGGCGAGGGCGCGCAGCGGCACGCCGAGCGCCGGCAGCGACTCGGCGACCCCGGCGGCGAAGGCGAAGCCGGATGCAGAGTGACCCGACGGGAAGGACGTCGACGTCGGCATGTGCACGTGCCGCGCCTCGACAACGCGCACGGCGCCGCGCTCCGGCCGAGGCCGGCGGCCGGCGAACTTCATGGGGATGTTGACGATGGCGGAGTTGAGCCCGACCGCGGCGAGGCCGGTGACGGCCGCTCGCCGCCCCTTCGGGCCGCCGACGGCAAAAAGCAGCGCGGCGATACCGGCGTACAGCTTGGCGTGGTTCGCCAGGTTCGAGAGGCGCTTCAGCGGCACGTCGATGAGCGGTGTGGGCGTGGCCTCGACGGCCTGGTAGACAGCGACGTCCAGCTCTATCAGCTCGCGCAGCACGCGACGCGCGAGGGTGGGCGCCGCGTCAGCCATCGCTCGCGATGGGGCGTCCGAGCACCGTCCGCCACAGGTGTGGCAGCAGGGCGCCGATGCCGGTCGCCCGGGCGGCCGGCGAGTAGCCGATCGCCTGCGGCGGCAGCCGCAGGCGGAGGACGCCCGGCCGCGATGAGAACACGAGCGGCGACTCCATCTCCAGCGATTCGCCGTCGAGCCCCACGGCGATGGGCGAACCCGACGTCAGCTCGAAGGTCGGGGCGCTCCAGGAGACGTAGCCCTCGCACAGCTCCGGGTGCGCCGTCGCCAGGGCGGCCACGGCGCGCGTCGCGCCGCGGCCGTCGTGCACAAGCAGAGAGAAGATGCCGAGCAGGCCGGTGTCGATGGTGGGGCGCGAGGTGATCCCGCTCATAGTCGTGCCGTAGGGGCCGTTGGAGACCTGAATGACGTGGGCGCCGTCGTGGCGCACGCCGTCCGGAGTGCTGAAGCGCAGGTCGAACGGTTTGGTCCCTGGGCCGAGCATCCGCGGCAGCGCCGCCAGGGTCGTCTCCCTTTTTGCGTCGCGGTACTCGGGCGAGCGCACGATGGTCGCGTAAAGGCCCAGCGAGACGTTGTTGACGAACACCCGTCCGTTGACGTCACCGAGGTCGATGGCGTGCTCAAAGGCCTCACCGTAGGCGTCGAGAGCGCCGACGACGTCGTCGCGGTCCAGCCCCAGGTCGAGGGCAAAGTGGTTGCGCGTCCCGGCAGGGATGACGACCATGGGGACATCGCGCGCGGCAGCCACACTGGCGACCAGGGCCTGCGACCCGTCGCCGCCCGCCATGCCGATGACGTCGACGCCCCGGTCGATGGCGTCGCCCGCGAGCTGCAGCAGATCGTCGCCCCATGTAAGGACGATCGGCTCGATTCCTCGCCCGCGGCATTCGTCCTCGAGGTGAAAGCGCTCGGCCTTTCCCCCGCCCGACTTGAGGTTCATGATCAGCGCGCCTCGCCGCGCGGCGGGCACCGGCGCGCCCGGCGGGGCTCCCCGCTTGAGGGTGCGCACGTCGCGGGCGAGCGCATACCGCGCGAGCCCGATCGCCACGCACAGCAACGCGAGCTGCAGCAGCAGCAAGAGGCCGGAGAATCCTTCTCGCGAGATCTCGACGGCGACGACCGCGGCGATCGCCGCGGCGGCGATGACCACCGCGGCCCAGCGGCGTCCGCCGGTCCTCGTGAGCGCCTCCCAGGCGGCGAGCGTCGCCGCGAGGAGCAAGGCGAGCTGCAGGATGATGGCGAGCGGGTTCTTGACCACGACGACGATCGTGACGACCAGCACCACGACGACGAGCGCGAGAGCAGCAACCGCCGCGAGCCGTCGCCAGATGCCGGGTCTCGGAGATGCTTCGTTCATGGGCAAGAGAGTCCCTTTCTCCCCGAGTTCACTCGGCGGCCTCCTCGGCGGGCGTCGCCACCGGCGCCGGATCCGCCCCGCGCCGGGCGATCAGCTTCCCGAGCTCCCAGAGAAAGAAGAGCGCCACAGCGGGTACCAGCGCCAACGCCCATTGGGTGAGCGACAATTGCGCGGTCCCGAACAGGTTGCGCAGGACGTCCATCTGGGTGATGAGCACGGCGAGCCCGAGCTCCACAAGGGCCGTGATGTTCAGACTGCGGTTGTCGAACGTCTCGGTGATGAGCGCCGTGCCGGTCACGCTGCGGGCCTGGAAGGCGGCCCCGATGAGCATCAGCGAGAAGGTCGTCACGGCCATCGAGGTGCCGATGGCGACGCTGTCGTAGTGGGACACGCCGTAGGTGATCAGGGCGAGCGTACACACTGCCATGAACAGGCCCACGAGACCGGCGGTGGTCAGGAGGCCCTTCGTCATGATCGACGCGTCGCGCGACCGCGGCTTGATGCTCATGAGGCCCGGCGCGGCCTTGTCCATGCCGAGCGCGACGCCCAGCGGCGCGTTGACGAGGAAGTTGATGTAGAGGATCTGCGAGGGCGAGAACGGCTGCCCGGCGGCGATGTTGAGGATGCTGGCCCCGAGGAACGTGATGATGTAGGCCACCAGCTCGAGGATCACGAAACGTATGAACTTGTTGAGGTTGTCGTAGACCTCCCGGCCCTTCTCGACGGCGCGCATGATCGTCGCGAAGTTGTCGTCCGAGAGGATCATGTTGCCGGCGTTCTTGGCCACCGCCGTGCCGGTGCCCATGGCGATGCCGATGTCGGCGGCCTTGATCGCCGGCGCGTCGTTGACGCCGTCGCCGGTCATGGAGACGACCTCGCCCCTCTTCTTGAGCGTCTCGACGAGGAGCACCTTGTGCTCGGGCGCGACGCGCCCGACCACGCCGATGTCGTCGATGCGCGCCAGCCTCTCCTCTTCGCTCAGCGCGGCGAACTCCGCCCCGAGCATCGCAGTACCGGGGATGCCGAGCTGCTCGGCGATGGCCGCCCCGGTGGTCACGTCGTCGCCGGTGACCATGCGTACCCTGATCTGGGCGCGCTGGGCATCGCGCACGGCCGCCTTGGACTCGTCGCGGGGCGGGTCGACCATGGCGACCAGGGACGTCATCTGGAGATCGGTGACGTAGCTCAGCAGGTCGCCTTCGGCATCGAACGCGGCCGGGTCCAGATCGCGCACGGCCGCCGCCATCACGCGATGTCCCTCGCCCTCCATGCGGGTGACGGCGTCTTCCGCCCTCTTCTTCAGGGCGTCGTCCCACGGCACGTTGGCGCCGGCGGCGAGGGCGCTCGCCGTGTGGTCCAACACGGCGGGCGCCGCCCCCTTCACGAAGCAGCGCACCACGTCCTTGCCGGACGCGTCTGTGGCGGAGTTGAAGGTGGCCATCAGCTTGTAGGTGGGGTCGAACGGCAGCGTGGCCAATCGCGGGAGCCTCTCCCGGCTGGCGTCGATGTCCAGCCCCGCCTTGTGGCCGAGGACGAGCAGGGCGCCCTCGGTCGGGTCGCCGACGACCTTGCCGTTCACGAGCTTGGCGTCGCTGGCGATGATGTAGGGGAGCACGGCGTCGTCGATCGAGGCGGAGGTCCCGGCGGCGTGATGGACCGTGCCCTCGAGGCCGTAGCCGATCCCGGAGATCGTGTAGCGGTCCACGGCGTCGAGCACTTCGACGGCCGTCATCTGGTTCATCGTCAAGGTCCCGGTCTTGTCGGAGTTGATCGCCGACACCGATCCGAGCGTTTCCACCGACACGAGGTCTTTGACGATGGCCTTCTGCGCGGCAAGCGCCTTCGCGCCGACGGAGAGGATCACCTGGAGGACGGTCGGCAGCGCCGTCGGGATGGCCGCGATCGCCAGGGCGATCGCCGTGATGAACAGGGTCTCGGCCGACTCGCCTCTCGAGAGGCCCAGCGCGAACATGACGATCATCGTCCCCAGCGCGGCCGCGCCGATCCACAGGGTCATCGTGTTGAGCTGCTTCGTCAACGGCGTCTGTTCCACGGCGGTCGTCGCCAGCATGCCGGCGATCTTGCCGACCTGGGCGTCGGCGCCCGTCGCCGTCACGAGCATCATGCCGCTGCCGTGCGTGACCGGCGTGTTCATGAACGCCATGTTCGTCTGGTCGCCGGCTCCCACCTCCGCGTCGGCGAGCGCGTCCGTCGCCTTCGACGCCGGCACGCTCTCCCCCGTGAGGGCGGACTCGTCGATGGTGAGCGAGCTCGCCGCGATGATCCTGCCGTCGGCGGCCACGTAGTCGCCGGCGCTGATCAGCACCACGTCGCCGACAACGACCTGCTCGGCCGGGAGCGCCGCTTCGACACCGTCGCGGCGCACGCGCGCGGTCTGCTTGGTCATCGATTTCAGGGCGTTCATCGCGCTCTCGGCCTTGCCCGCCTGGCGGAGGCCGACCACGGCGTTGAACACGGTCAGCAGGATCAGCACGGCGCCCGTGCTCCACTGGCCGATCGCCAGCGACGCGGCTCCGGCGATGAGCAGGAGGATCTGCATATAGGCGCGGTACTGGCCGAGGAAGCGCCGCCATCCCGGAACGGCCTTCTCGGCGGGCAGCTCGTTGGGCCCGTTCTTCTGCAACAGGTCGGCGGCCTTTGCCGCGGAGAGGCCGCTCGCGGGATCGACGCCGAGCTGCTTGACGGCGTCGTCGGCCGAGAGCGCGTACCAGCGCTCGGCCTTACCCCCCGTACCAGCCGAGACCTGGTCTGTCGTTGCCATCACTTCTTCCTCCATCATCATTTCAGAGCGTCGCGAAGATCTCGTGCGACAGCATACCGCCGGCGACCGTCCGCGCCGTGAACCCGTTCTGCATCAGGATCCGCGTCGCGTAGTAGGCGCGCTGGCCCGAGCGGCAGATGACGAGAATCTCGCGGTCGCGCGGGAGCTCGTCCAGACGTCCGCGGAGCTCATCGATCGGGATATTGACGACCCCCGGCAACTGCTCGACGGCGAGCTCCTCGGGATGGCGCACGTCGAGGAGGAAGCCGTCTCTCAGGGAGTCCCAGTGGACGAGCGGCATGTCGCCGCGAAGGACGTTGGCGCCGACCATCCCGGCGAAGTTGGCCGGCGACTTCGCCATGCCGAACTGGGGCGCGTAGCAGAGTTCGCACTCTTCGAGGTCGTAGACCGTGCCACCCAGCTGGATCGCCATGGCAAAGGCATCGATCCGTTTGTCGACGCCCTCCCTGCCCACGGCCTGGGCCCCGAGGAGTCGCCCATCGGACTTGCGGAAGATGACCTTGACGGCGAGCAGAGTGGCGCCGGGGTAGTACCCGGCGTGAGAGTTCGGGTAGAGGTAGATCTTCTGGAAATCGTCGTCACCGAGGCGCCTCAGAGTCTTCTCGTTGACGCCGGTCCAGGCGACGGCGGCGCCGAAGGCGCCGAGGATCGCGGTGCCCTGCGTGCCGCGGAAGTGCGACTCCCGCCCGGCGATCACGTCGGCGGCGATGCGACCCTGGCGGTTCGCCGGCCCCGCCAGCGCGACCAGGGACCACTCGCCGGTCATGCAGTCCTTCTTCTCGACCGCATCGCCGACGGCGAAGATGTCCGGGTCGCTGGTGCGCATCTGGTCGTCCACGCGGATGCCGCCGCGCTCGCCGAGCTCGATGCCGGCCATCTCGGCGAGCGCGGTCTCGGGACGCACCCCGATGCCCAGGATCACGATATCCGCCGCGTACACCTGGCCGGATTGGGTGAGGACCTCGAGGGTTCCGTCCGCCGCCTCCCGGAACCCGGAGGCCGCGGCGTTCAGCAGGACCTCAACGCCGTGCTTGTCCAGATGACGCTCGACGTAGCGCGCCATCTCGGGATCGAGCGGCGCCATGATCTGCTCGCCGCGTTGCAGCAACGTGACCTCGTAACCGAGCCCGACCAGGTTCTCCGCCGTCTCAATACCGATGAAGCCTCCGCCCACGACGACGGCACGCAGCTTTCTGGTGCGCGTCTGGAATCCCGCATAGGAGTCCATGCCGGCCGATCGGCTGCGACGCGCGTCGATCCAGGCGCGGATCTGGGCGGCGTCGGGCACCGTCCGAACCCCGAAGATCCCGGGCAGGTCGATCCCCGGGAGCGGCGGACGGATGGGAGCCGCCCCGGGTGAGATCACGAGCTTGTCGTAGTGCTCGGTGGTCACGTCACCGGTCGCCCGATCCTTGAGCTGCACCGTCTTCTCGCGCGCCGCGATCCCGACGACCTCGCAGTCCGTGCGAGCGTCCACGGCGAACATGTCGCGAAAGGTCTCCGTGGTCGCGACCAGGAGGTTCGACTGCTGCTCGATCACGCCCCCGATGTAGTACGGCAAGCCGCAGTTCGCGTACGAGACGTACGGCCCGCGCTCCACCATGAGGATCTCGGCGTTCTCGTCGAGCCGGCGCAGGCGCGCCGCGCACGAGGCGCCGCCGGCGACCCCGCCAACGATGATGACTTTCATTCTGCGGCCTTTC
>JBAXRL010000159.1:0-6335 GCA_037131205.1 Actinomycetes bacterium
GCGCGCGCTGCCTCTGCCGAGCGCCTGACCCGGCGCGGCCAACGGACCGTCGCGGCCGCGGCCGGCCCATGGTGACAGGCGCACCGTGCGTGCTACAGTGGGCCGTGGATCCTGAGCCTGCCGGAGCAAGCGTCGTGAAGGTCGTGAGGGCGTGACCATCGACATCATCGTCCGGGTCGAGGGGCAGAGGTACGCGCTTCCTCTTTCCAAGGTCAACCGCGTGGTGCGCGCCGTCGAGGTGACGCCCGTGCCCACGGCTCCCGACATCTTCATGGGAGTCATCGATGTCGGCGGCGACGTGATGCCTGTCGTCGACCTGCGGCTGCGGCTGCGCCTCGAGCGCCGGCCGGTGGACGTCGGTGACTGCATGGTGGTGGCGCGGCAGGCGTCAGACAGAAGGCTCGTGCTGCCCGTCGATGCGGTGCTCGGTATCGCCAACGACCTGGCTGCCCCAGTCGACGCCGGGGGCACGCCGCTTCATCCCGACTGCATCGACCGCCTGTTGTGTGACGCGGACGGGCTCATTCTTGAGCTCGATCTCGATGCCCTCATCACGGCCGACCAGTATGCCGCGCTCAGCGCGCTGCCCGCCGACCACGCCGCCACATGAGAGAGCCCCGTCTGAAGCCGCGGGAGCTCGAGGCGCTGGCCGAGGTCGTGGGCGAGCGCATGGGCCTGCACTACCCTCCCGCCAAGTGGCCTGATCTCGAGCGGGCTCTCGCGATGGCCGCCCCGGGGGCCGGGTTCGAGTCGCTCGACGATCTCGTTACGGCGATCCTTACGGAGACGGCCACAGAAGAGCGACTCGGATCTCTGGCGAGCTGTCTCACCGTCGGCGAGACCTACTTCTTCCGCGACCCCAAGTCGTTCTCCGCGCTGGAGCGGCAGGTGCTGCCGGAGCTGGCGCGCAGGCGCGCCGCCGCCGGCGTTCTGCGCATCTGGAGCGCCGGCTGTTCCGACGGCGCGGAGCCATATTCGATCGCCATCAGCTGCTCGAGGGCGCTCCCGCTCTGTGGTTCGCTCGAGGCGCGGATCCTCGCCACGGATATCGACCACAGCGCCCTCGATCGCGCCCGGTCCGCGGTCTACACGAAATGGTCGCTGCGCGACATGCCGCCGGCCGTCGCCCGCGACTTCTTCCGCGCCGGAGGGGACCAGCGCTTCGAGCTCAGGGCGGGTATCCGCGACAAGGTGAGGTTCGCCTACCAGAACCTGGTGGCCGCAGATCAGATGCGCCCGGCAGAGACGACGAACGTCGACCTCATCTTCTGCCGCAACGTACTCATGTACTTCTCCCCTCAGCAGCTGAGGGTCGCCGCCGACGGACTTCAGGAGTCCCTGGCGGAGGGCGGCTACCTGTTTGTCGCCCCGTGCGAGGTCGCCGGCGAGCTCTTCCCGCTCCTGGAGCTGGTGCAGGTCGCCGGAGTGTTCTGCTTCAGGAAGACGAAGCCGCCGCCGCGCGCCGCCGCGGCGCTTGCGAAAGCGCCGGCCCAGAAGCCGCCGCCGCACGACGACAGGCCGCCGGGCAGGGTCGCACTCGGCGGGCCTGCCGTGCCCGCCGCGACAAGCCCCGAGCGGGAGCTCGCAGATCGAGCGGCGGCGGCCGCGACTCCGGCGGCGAGCGTGCTTGCGCGAGCGCAGGCGCTCGCCGACTCCGGGCGGACGACAGAAGCGCTCGCTTTGTGCGAGGGGATCGCTACGGAGATGAAGCTGTCGGCGCCCTACCACTTTCTGCGCGCCTCGGTCCTGCAGGAGCTCGACCGCCAGGATGACGCCGCCGGCGCTCTGCGCCGGGTCCTGTACCTGGACCCCGACTTCGCCCTGGCGCACTTCGTGCTCGGGAACATGGCGTGGCGCGCCGGGGAGGCGCGCGCGGCGGGGAAGCACTTCGCCACGCTGTCGAGGATCCTGGAGGCGCTGCCCGCCGACAGCGTGCTGCCGGCTTCCGACGGGACGACAGCGGGTGAGCTCCAGGCCATGGTGCGCGACACGCTGGGGAGGCGATGACATATGGGTAAGACGCCGCGGAAGGACTCCGCCCCGGCCGCGACGCGGGAGGAAGCTCGCGCCTCTGTTCTGCACGCGCGCGCCGTGGCGCTGGCGGTGCGGGACGAGGACGCCGCGGGAGCCGCCGGCATGGAGGTGCTGGAGTTCGCCGTTGGGGACGAGAGCTACGCCTTCGAGACCGCGTTGGTGAGCGAGGTCTACCCTGTCGGCGACGTGGCGCCCATCCCCGGCACGCCCGACTTCGTCCTCGGCGTGCTGAGCGTGCGCGGCAACATCGTCTCGGTCCTCGATCTGCGCCCGCTGTTCGGGGCGCCCGGCACAGAGGGCCGCATGCCCCGCGCTGTGATCGTGCTGCGCTCCGAGGCGATGGAGCTCGCCGTCGCGGCCGACGCGATCCGCGAGGTGAGGCGACTGCCTTGCGAGGCTGTCCGGCAGTCGCCGGCGACGCTGGCCGGGGTCCGCGAGGAGTACGTTATCGGGGTGACGCCCGAGCGGGTCGTCGTCCTTGACGCGGCGAGGCTGCTCTCGGATCCGAGACTGATCGTGCGGCACGGCGCCGGATCGACAGCTACCACGATGGAGGGATCGGCATGACATTGATCAGGAAGATCTACGCCGGATACGCGGTGGCGATCATGCTGCTGACGATCCTCGCCGGCCTGGCCATCTACAACATGAAGGGCACTGAGTCGCGCTACAAGAGTCTCATGGCCGAGGAGGTGCAGTTGCGCTACACGTCTCTGCAACTGCGCTTCCAGATCCGCGACACGATCGCGAACCTCCGGGGCGGTCTGCTCTATCCAGACCGCCGGCAGGAGCTCATCGACAAGACCACCGCGGGTCTCCTGGCGGCGGACCAGGCCGTGGTGCTCGTCGAGCAGGCCGCGGCCTCCGCGAGCCGCGGAACGGACCTCAGCAAGCAGATCGCCGCGAAAGAGGCCGCCTGGCATGAAGGGGCCGGCCGCGTGCTCGCCCTGCTGTCAGCCGGCGACGAGAAGGGGGCGCTCGCCGACGCCGAGGGACTGGTCCAACCAGGGACGGAGATCGTCGACCTCGCTGCGCAGCTGGTCGCAACGGCCCACGAGGGCGTGCAGACGCGTATGGCCGACATCCAGAAGGCCATCAACCTGTCCACGGCCATCATCATCGGGCTCGCCGTGCTCTTCATCGTCGGCCTCCTGGTGCTGGCGCTCTTGATCACGCGCTCCGTCAAGCGGTCGCTGCGCGGCGTCACCGACAAGCTGGCGAGCTCCGCCGCCGAGATGCTGGCGGTCTCTTCGCAGGTCGCGACGAGCGCCTCGGAGACGGCGACGTCCATCTCGGAGACCACATCGACGGTCGTCGAGGTCAAGCAGACCGCTCAGCTGGTCAACGAGAAGGCGGTGACGCTGCTGGAGACCGCCCACGAGACCGCGCGGATCGCCGACGCGGGGAGCAGGGCGGTGGACGAGACCGTCGCCGGCATCGGGCGCATGGGCGAGCAGATGAACGTCATCACCGATTCGATCGTGCGGCTCTCGGATCAGACCTCCGCGATCTCCGACGTCATCGCCACGGTCAGCGACCTCGCGGAGCAGTCGAACCTGCTCTCCGTGAACGCGGCCATCGAGGCGGCGAAGGCCGGGGATCAGGGCAGAGGCTTCGCCGTGGTCGCGCAGGAGGTCAAGAACCTGGCCGAACAGTCCAAGCAGGCCGTCGCGCAGGTGCGCGGCATCCTCTCGGACATCGAGAAGGCGACCGCCGCCACCGTGATGGCGACGGAGCTGGGCAGCAAGTCGGTCGAGAACGGCGCGAGGCAGTCGCTCCAGGCCGGTGAGGCGATCGGCCAGCTGGCGGACAGCGTCGCGGCCGCCGTGCAGGCGATCCAGCAGACCGCCGCATCCACAGAGCAGCAGTTCGCCGGGCTGGACCAGATCAGCCTGGCGATGGACGCCATCAACGAGGCGAGTGCTCAGAACGTCGCGGGGACGCGCCAGATCGAGGCGGAGGTGCAGCATCTGCGCGACATGGCCGCGGCTCTCCGGGCTCTCATCGACCGCCGCGCCGCCCTGCCTGTCTGAGTGCACGGAGGGCGCCGGGACATGCCTTCGACTGACGACGATTTCGCCGCGCAGCTCGCGGCGATCTTCCGCGCCGAGGCGATGGAACACGTAGAGGCTCTCTCGCACGGCCTGCTGGAGCTCGAGGGCGGACCGACGCTCGCGCGGAAGTCGGAGCTGCTCGAGCAGATGTTCCGCGCTGCCCACAGCCTGAAGGGCGCCGCCGGAGCGGCGGATGAGACGCGCATCGCCGCGACCTGCCAGTCGGTGGAGGGTCTTCTGGCCGCCTGGAAGAGCGGCGCGTCCCAGCCGGCCGCCGAGGAGATCGACTCCATCAGCAAGGCGCTCGACGACGTTGTCGCGCTCCTGGAACCGCCGCTCGAGCCGGGCGGCCCGCTCGCTGCCGGCTCCGCCGCGACCGTGGAGGTCGCACCCCGTCCCGACGCCCGGCCGGTCGACGAGCCGACCGCCCCGGCGAACGCGCGAGAAACTACGGTCCGGGTGGCGGCGAGTAAGGTCGACGCGCTCATGCTCCAGGCCGAGGAGCTGCTTGCCGTCAAGCTCGCGGCCGATCGGCATGCGAGTGCGACGCGCGACCTCGACGCCGAGACGAGAGTGTGGCGCAAGAGCTGGCAGGCCGTCGCGGCCGATCTGGCCGGGTTGGAGCATCCCTCGCCCGAAGCGTTGCGCCGAGTGCGCACGCTGCTCGACAAGACCGCGTCTTTCGCGGCGGATCTGTCGAGCCGCGTCTCCGCGCTCTCCGCGAATGCCGAGCAGGATCGGAGAAACGTCGGGCCGCTCATCGACGACATGTTCGCGCAGGTCGAGCGGGTGCTCATGCTCCCGTTCTCCTCGATATCGGCGCTGTTCGGCAAAATGGTCCGTGACCTCGCCAGGCAGGAGGGCAAAGCGGTCGACTTCTTCGTGAGCGGCGCGGAGACGGAAGTCGACCGCCGTGTGTTGGAGCTTCTGAAGGACCCTCTCGTGCACGCCATCCGCAACGCCGTGAGCCACGGCATCGAGACGCCCGAGGAAAGGGAAGGCAAGGGCAAGGCCGCGAAGGGAACGATCCGCATCCACGTCCTGATGCTGGAGGAGAGCAAGGTCTGCATCACGGTCTCGGACGACGGACGCGGGCTCGATCCGGAGGGTATCCGGGCAGCCGCCGTGGAGGCCGGTGCGGCCACCCGCGAGGAGGTCGACCAGCTCGACGACGCGGGGTGTCTGCCGCTGGCGTTCAGGTCGGGAGTGTCGACCAACGCCATCGTCACCGACATCTCCGGCCGAGGGGTCGGCCTGAACGTCGTCAGGCGGAACGTCGAGCAGATCGACGGGACGGTCGCCTTCGAGTCCGTCCCGGGCGGCGGCTCGACCTTGCGCATCGTCGCGCCGACGACGCTGGCGACCATCCGCGGCGTGGTGGTCGAGATAGCCGGACGGCCGTTCGTGGTGCCGACGACGCGGCTGCACCGTGTCATCCGCATCAAGAAGGATTCCGTGCGGACCGCGGCGAGTCAACCCACGACCGTTGTCGATGGGCAGCCTGTGCCGCTCGTGGACCTGGCCGCGATGCTCGGTCTGTCGCGACCTCGCGGCGCGGCGACCGGGGCCTCCCTGCAGGCGTTCATCCTCGGAGACCACGACGAGCGCATCGTGTTTCGCGTGGACCGCGTGCTGAGAGAGCATGACGTCCTCGTCAAGAGTCTCGGACCGCAGTTGGCGAGAGTGTCCAACGTCTCCGGCGCGACCGTGCTGGAGACCGGGCAGGTGGCGCCCGTGCTTGACACGCGCGGACTCATCGCGTCGGCGAGCGCTCTCTGGAGGAGTGGCGGCGCGGCGCGCGCCGAGGATGTCGAAATCGCGCCGCGGCCATCTGTGCTCGTCGTGGAGGATTCGGTCACGTCGCGCATGCTGCTGCGCAACATCCTGGCGACCGCCGGCTTCCGCGTGCGCACGACCTGCGACGGCGCTGAGGCTCTGGCCGCGCTCGGCGCGGAGCACTTTGACGCGGTGGTCTCGGATGTGGAGATGCCCAACACGGACGGGTTTGAGCTCACGGCGCGGATCCGCGCCGACGAGCGTCTCGCCGGCCTCCCCGTGGTTCTCGTGACCAGCCGGGAGTCCCAGTCGGACAAGGCCCGCGGGATCGAGGTCGGGGCGAACGCCTACCTCGTCAAGAGCGGCTTCGACAAGTCCGATCTCCTCGAGACCCTGCACCGTTGGATATAGGAGCGCAGAGCGTGCCCCGGCTGATCCGCATCCTGCTCGTCGAGGGATCCCTCGACGAGC
>JBAXRL010000160.1:0-6327 GCA_037131205.1 Actinomycetes bacterium
CACCAACGAAGGCCTCGTGCGCGGCCTGCACGCTCGCGGCGCCGCCGTGGAGATCCCTACGGCGGGGCTCGGCGAGGCGCAGGAGCTGGCCTTCTACCGAGAGGCCAACAGCGTGGCGTCGGGCGGGGCCGCGGCCGGCTCCGCGGACGCCGCGAACGTGTCGGCCGAGGACGCGGAGGCGGCACAGGCCGCCCGCGCCGCCCTGCAGGCCGCCGAGGCCGCGGCCGTCGCGGCGGGCGCGCCGCCGTGTACGGCGGCCGACGTCGATGCCGCTCTCGAGGCGCTCGCCACGGCCGCACAGGCGGCGCCCGCCGGCGAGTGGCCGCCGCGACTCGGCGACCTCGACGGCGTCGTGCTCGAGGCCCCGGGCCTCGACGGCCCCGGCCTCCACTCGTGGTGGGTCGACAAAGACGGCGCCGCGCAGCTCAGCCGGGGCCTCGGCCTCACGCTGCCGCCGGGCCGCGTCTACCTCGGCCAGGCGGGAGCGACCAGATGGCCGGCCGGCAAGCCCGTGACCACCACGCTCGCCGAGCAGATCGCCGCGACCCACCTGGGCGGGCGCGTCAGGCGGTCCGACCTGAGGTTCTCGCTGGCCGCGGCGCTCCTCCGCGAGCTGACTCTGCAGGTGCAGGCGGCCATGCTCGTGACGCCCGCCTCGGAGGCGGCGCTCAGCGCGTGGATGAAGCGGCACCTCGCTGTGGCTGTCCATCCCGTCGCCGACGCGGGCATCCTCGAGAGCCTCGAGCGCCGCCTGCTGATCCGGCTCGATCCGCCGCTGGATCTGCTGGGCATGCCGCCGAGCCCCGTGCGCGCGCGCCTCACCGAGCTGCGCCGCCTCATCAGCCGGGATTGACCGGCGCGCCCGGGTCGACGATCGCCATGCCGATCAGCGACCAGAGAATGAGCGCACGGCGCGATCTTCCTGCCGGGGGGTTCTCATGCTGGCTGCGTCGCACACTGGTCGCGCTGACGGAAGAGGGCGAGGCCGACGTGCCGTGCGGTGAGTGCAGCGCCTGCTGCACGACCTCTCACTTCGTCCATCTCGGGCCCGAGGAGACCCGGACCCTCGCGCGGATACCTCGGGAGCTGCTGTTCCCGGCGCCCGGCGACGAGCCCGGTGCTACCGCGCGGGCATCGTCGGATCTCGACGTCGCCAGGGCGGTGATGGAGGTCGGCGAGAGGCTCGCGGCCGCGCGGGCCGCGCTCGGGCATCCTCGCGCGCCGGCGCCGCCTCGATCAGGGAGCGATGATGGGTAAAGAGCTCCTCCCTTCCTCTCGCACGGACGCTCGACCAGCCTCCTCCACTGCCCCGCTTCCGCACGCGCCGCGCCCGCGTGTCACTTGTATTGGGGGCGGGCATCGGATAAAAGATATGCACGCCTGCATAGTGCTGGCCGGTCACCAATCAAGGAGGGTCCAGAGATGGCAGTGAATCTGCGCAACAGGAGTTTCGTCAAGCTACTCGACTTCACCCCGCACGAGATCCGTTTCCTTTTGAAGCTTTCGGCCGACCTGAAGGCCGCCAGGTACGGCGGGTACGAGGTTCCGCGCCTTACCGGCAAGAACATCGCCCTCATCTTCGAAAAAGCCTCCACGCGCACGCGCTGTGCCTTCGAAGTAGCGGCTTTCGACCAGGGCGCGCACGTCACCTACCTTGGTCCCACGGGGTCGCAGATCGGGAACAAGGAGACGATGAAGGACACGGCGCGGGTTCTGGGGCGCATGTACGACGCCATCGAATACCGCGGCTTCGCGCAGACCACTGTGGAGGAGCTCGCCACGTATGCCGGCGTACCCGTCTACAACGGCCTCACCAACGAGTTCCACCCGACGCAGGTGCTCTGCGATCTGCTCACCATGGCCGAGCACAGCGACAAGCCGCTGGGCGACGTCGCCTACTGCTTCCTGGGGGATGCCCGCTACAACATGGGTAACTCACTCATGGTCGGCGGCTGCAAGCTCGGGATGGACGTGCGCCTCTGCTCCCCCAGGTCCCTCATGCCGAACGCGGATCTGGTCGCCCAGTGCCGCGCGATCGCCGAGGAGACCGGCGCCCGCCTGACGCTGACCGAAGACGTTGACGAGGGCGTGGCCGGCGCCGACTTCCTCCACACCGACGTGTGGGTGTCCATGGGCGAAGCCAAAGAGGTCTGGAAGGAGCGCATCGAGCTCCTCACCCCATACCGGGTCACGATGGACGCCATGGACAAGACCGGCAACCCGGCGGTGTGCTTCATGCACTGTCTGCCGGCCTTCCACAACCGTGACACGACCGTCGGCGAGCAGATCTTCCAGGAGTACGGCGTCGACTGCATGGAAGTGAGCGAAGAGGTGTTCGAGTCGCCGCGCTCGGTCGTCTTCGATCAGGCCGAGAACCGCATGCACACCATCAAAGCCGTCATGGTGGCGACGCTCGGCGCCTAGCGTCCGCCGGCGTGAGCCCCCGTGCTCACGCCGGGGTTGGGCACGCCCGTTTGACAAAAGACGGCAATAGGTATATAGTTTGTGCAGCGTTACACAACATAGTTGTTTTTCAATCCAAGGAGGAACGTCATGTTCGATAGGACCATTACCGCCATCGGCACGGTGTTCTCTGGTGTCTCGAGCGTCGTGCTGGGTACCTCAGAGGTTTCGGGAGAGCTCGAGCTGCAGCGCTTCACGGGTCCCCGCCGCTAGGATAAGAGCTGCTCCTCCCGCACTGTCGCGGCCGAAGCAGAAGAGCAGCGCAAAGGCCGCCGGCGTGTCGTTCGACACGCCGGCGGCCTTTTTGTTGTGCCCTGTTCCGCCGCTTTGCTAGAGGACTGCCGAGAGGAACTCGGCGGTGCGGGGGTCGTGCGGGTTGTCGAAGACCTGCGAGGGCGGTCCGAATTCGATGACCACTCCGCCGTCCAGGACCGCCACGAGATCGGCGACTTCGCGCGCGAAGCCGATCTCGTGGGTGACGCAGACCATTGTCATGCCGCTCTCGGCGAGCTCCTTCATGACGTCGAGAACCTCGCCGACGAGCTCGGGGTCGAGTGCCGACGTGGGCTCGTCGAAGAGCATGAGCTTCGGCTGCATGCACAGCGCGCGGGCGATCGCGACGCGTTGTTGCTGACCGCCCGAGAGCTGACTCGGGTAGTAGTCGGCGCGATCTGCAAGACCGACTCGAGTCAGCATCTTCGTGCCGAGCTCGAGAGCCTCCTGGCGGGACTGCTTCTTCACGCGGATCGGCGCCACGGTGACGTTCTGGAGCGTCGTCATGTGCGGGAAGAGGTTGAACGCCTGGAACACCATGCCGATGGCCGAGCGTTGCTTGGCGACCTTCCTGGTCGTCATCTCATACAGCTTGCCGTTCCGCTCGTGGTAGCCGACCAGCGTGCCATCGACGGAAAGGCGTCCGCCCTGGATCTTCTCGAGGTGGTTGATGCAACGGAGGATCGTGGACTTGCCGCCGCCGCTGGGCCCCAGGAGCACGACGACCTGACCCTTCTCGACACGCAGGTCGACGCCCTTCAGGACTATGTTGCTGCCGAATGACTTCCAGACGTTCTCGGCGAGAACCATGGGTTCGCTCATCGGTGCTCCTCCGGGATCGCCGAGGCCCCGTTCTCGAGCTTGGTTACCTCGTTCTCGAGCCTGGTTGCCAGGCCGGCGGGCTTCTTCTGCCTCTTCTTAGGCGCCTCCGACTTGCGGGAGTGGCCCTTTCCGTAGTGCTTCTCGAGGTAGTACTGCCCGACGCTGAAGACCGTGGTAAGGGCGAGGTACCAGATGCAGGCCACGACGAGCAGGGGGATGATCTGGAACGTCTGCCCCCAGACTGTCTGCAACCTCGTCAGGAGCTCGTTGCCGCCGATCACCGAGACCAGCGACGTGGTCTTGAGCATCGAGATGGTGTTGTTGCCAAAGGGCGGGATGATGATGCGCATCGCCTGCGGCAGCACGACGCGAGTCATGGTCATGCCCCACGGCATGCCGAGCGAGAGGGCCGCCTCGGACTGCCCCGGACTGACCGAGATGATGCCGGCGCGGACGAGCTCCGCATCGTAGGCGGCCTCGTTGAGGCCGAGGCCGAGGATGGCGGCGGTGAAGGCGCCGATCACGGCCGACGTCTCCCAGCTGCCGACGACGAGGCCCACGAAGGGGATGCCCATGAAGATGGTCGGGTAGAGAGCTCCGAGGAAGCCCCAGATGAGGATCTGCACCAGCACCGGGGTGCCGCGGAAGAACCAGATGTAGAACGACGCGATCACGCCAAGCACCGGGTTCTTCGACAGCCTCATGACGGCGAGCACGACGCCGCCGACGCCGCCGATGAGCATCGCGATGACCGTCAACTCGATGGTCACCACCACGCCGCGCAGAGTCAGGGGCTTGAACAGGTACTCTCCGACGACGTTCCACTCCATATTGGGGTTCTTGGCCAGAGAGACGAGTACCGCCGCCGCGAGGAAGATGACGATCGCCGCGAACACCCACGTGCCGTAGTGGCGGACCGGGACTGACTTGATGTCCGGCGGGCGTTGGCCGCGCTGTACTACCGGAGGCTTGCCGGAATCTGCGGTCGTTGCCATGGGATCACGAACCCAGGTTGATGGTGATGGGATCGAGCATGCTTTCGCCGGCGCCGTAGAGGTCGAGGATCTGCTTCATCACTCCCTCGTCGACGAGCTGCTGAAACGCCTGCTGGAACGCCTCGGGCAGATTGGGGATGCCCTTCTTGATCAGGATGGCGATGGTCGCCGGGTCGTAGCCTCCGGGGAACGCCGGGTCGACGAGCGCTTCGAAAGTGTTGCCGCCGCCGCTGGTCTTCGCGACATAGGCGCCGCCCGGGCCATCGGTCATCTGCGCGTCGGCCTTGCCGCTCTTGAGCGCGAGCTGTGCGTCGGTGTCGGAGGGCAGCGAGAGGATCTTGATCTCCGCCTTGCCGGCAGCGGCGAGCTCCTCGTTGGTCTTGACGAGGAAATCGTACTGCGTCGTCCCCTTCTGCACCGACACGATCTTGCCGGCGAGGCTGTCCAGCCCGACGATGCCATCCGGATTGCCCTTCAAGACCATGATGCCCGAGCCGTCCTTGGCGTAGTCGACGATGTCCACGACCTTCTGGCGATCGGGAGTGTCGTAGAACGTCGATATGCCGAGCTCGGCCTTGCCGGACAGTATCGAGGGAATGATGCTGTCGAACGGGGTCTGCTGAAGGACGATCTCGACGCCAAGCTTGGCGCCGAGCGCCTTGGCGAGGTCGGGTTCGATACCGACGAACGTGGGGCTACCGGGCGACTCGTAGTACTCCCACGGCGGGTAGGGTACGTTGCTGGCAGCCTTCATCTTGCCGGCCGACTTCACGCTGTCGGGCAGCATGTCGTGGAGCGCGGGATCTGTCTTGATCGTGAGGGTGGCCTTCTCGGTGTCGGGCGCCCCTATTTCGAACGTCTGCTCTGTGGCCGTCGCTCCGCCGCCGCCGGTGTCGCCTCCGTCGGTGGAGCTGCCGCACCCGCCGAGGGCGAGGGCGGCGAGGAGCGCCACCGTCCCCAGCAGCAGGACGGTGACAAGCGGCGCCAGCCGATGCCCTCTGCGCTCGTGCCGCGTTCCGTCAGTGTGTAGGCTCGATTCCATGCGCTTCCCCTTCTCTTGGGTCTCTCGGCCCCCTCCCGTTCGCAGTGGCGCAGTCGGCGCGTGCTTCCGGGACGGTCACCCCTCTGGGCATGAGCAGCGAGCCACATCTTGTCTCGCTGCCGACCCGTCACTGCAGTCTATACGCTCTTCGTCACGCTGGAGCCCAAGACCGGTCGAGTCTGCTCCATTCCACGGCGGCAAGAAGAGCCTCCTCATCACGTCGCATCGTCTCGTCCTCGACCGGCGAGCGCGGATGCGCATGTCGCGGTTGACCGCCGCGCGCCGCCCACATAGCATGCGGGGCGCCGCTCGGCGTTCGTTGACCGGCATCACCTCGACCAGGGAGCGATGATGGGCAAAGAACTCTCCATCCTCTCGCCCGACACGGTCGACCAACCTCCCCCAGCTCCTCTCTCCTGATCGCGCCGGCGCCCGCCTCGCGGCCGGCGCCACCGCATCCACCCGCGGACTGCCGCGGCGTTTCGCGTGTCGCCTCCTTCTGTCGTCACGCGGCCACCTCCACTGTTGACAAGACGGGAGAACTCTGTCTCTCCTTGCATATATTATATGCATGACTGCAACCCCGTGACAAGGAGCAAAAGATGATCAAGGTAGCTGAGTGGGGCACCGGCATGATGGGCCAGGGCCTGCTGGGATATATCCTCGACCGCCCGAAGGACATCGACCTGTGCGGCGTCATCGTCACCAACCCCGCCAAGGAGGGGAAGACCG
>JBAXRL010000161.1:0-6325 GCA_037131205.1 Actinomycetes bacterium
CCGCTCGGTCCACGAACGCCCCGCACGCACATCCCTATCGGGATAGGCCCTTAGCACGTGAGAGCGGTCGTCTGCACGAGGTACGGTCCGCCGGAAGTCCTGCGGCTCGAGCAGATGGAGACCCCGACCCCGCGGAGGAACGAGCTGCGCATCCGCATCGCCGCCACGGCCGTGTCGTCGAGCGACTGCTACGTCCGGGGCCTGAACCTCAGCTTCGCGTATCGGATCATGGCGCGAATCGCGCTCGGCTGGAGCGCGCCGCGGCGCAAGGTGCTCGGCATGGTGCTCTCGGGGCAGGTCGATGCGCTCGGGCCGGAGGCCGGGTCGTTCAAAGCAGGCGACCGGGTGTTCGGCTTCAACCGGCATCTCTTCGGCACGTACGCCGAGTATGTGTGCTGGCCGGAAGACGGGCTGCTGGCGAGGCGCCCGGCCGCCCTCACAGACGAGGAGGCCGCCTCCATACCCTACGGCGGCCTTCTCGCGCTCCACGTTCTGCGACGGGCCAACCTTCGGGCGGGACAGCGGGTCCTCGTCTACGGCGCCTCCGGGGCGGTCGGCACCTCTGCGGTGCAGCTTGCCAGGCACTTCGGCGCCGAGGTGACCGGGGTGTGCAGCGCGGCGAACCTGGAGCTGGTGCGGTCTCTGGGCGCGACCACGGTGGTCGACTACGCGCGAGAGGACTTCTCGGACAGGGGCGAACGCTACGACCTCATCTTCGACGCGGTCGGGAAGAGGAAGAGCGCGACGGCACTGCGGCACTGCGAGCGGGCGCTGGCCTCTGGTGGCAAGCGTGTCTCGGTCGATGACGGAAGACCGAAGCTCCTCGCCGCAGACCTGCTACTGCTCGGCGAGCTGGCGGCAAAGGGCGAGATCAGGCCGGTGATCGACAGATGCTATCCGCTGGAGGAGCTCGCCGAGGCCCACAGGTACGTCGACGAAGGACACAAGCGGGGGAACGTGGTCATCGCCGTTGCCCAGGGCGGCTAGTGGTCTCCGTTGTGAGCTCAACTTTGTAGTGCAACGCTTCTGTCCCTGACGCTCCCGTCTCAACCGCCCCGCACCGTACTCCTCACCCTCTAGGCGCCCCACGTCCAGTCCTCGACCCGGTAGCCGGCTCGCGCGGCTCGCCGCTCCTCAAGCGCCTGCGCCGGCAGCCCAGCTCGCCGACCGTCTGCCAGACCTTCACATGGTCGGCCTTGACGCCGTGGGCGGCGAGCGCTTCACTTGCCTGGAAGCGCACGCGGGGTCTTGCGACCGGGACGGCAGCCGAGCCGAGCCGAGCCGAGCCAGCGTGAGGCGGCGCACGAGGATCGCGCCGCCACACCCAGACATGCTGGATCGGGAGGAGCGGCCGGTTAGGCGACCGGACACCAGGACCCGTCACTGAGCAGGAATAGCGCCAGGGCCGGCGCACGGCACGACCTGGCCAGCCGGCCAGTGGAAAGACTCCCCTCCGCGCCAGCTGCGTTCCTCTCCGCTTGGCCGGCGTCCGCGGCGACGATCCGCGCTAGCCTTGCCTCATGAACGGAAGTCCAGGAGAAAGGCCCAGCAGCATGCGAACCGTCGTCGCTGAAGGTGAGCCGACGGTGCGAAGCGCCCTGCGACGCCGTTGCTCAGCAGCGAGCCCTCGCTGGGGCACGCCGAGGCCCTCCGTCACCAAGGCAGCTGCGTCGAAGGTCCTACGCAGTCTGGCGAATAGTAGTTTGGCAGGGCTACGACCGGCGGCGAACGCGCCCGCGGGCCCTCCTCAGGTCAACGCGCTCAAGGGGAAAGGAAGGCAGGGCTCACGATGAAAGGCACAATGAGTTCAATCAGGGGGGCTGATGTGATGAAAGACATGGGTATGAGGATCTCAACGCTCTGGGTCGTGGTCATGTTCACCATGGCCTTCGCGGACATCCTGACTTTCATCAAGCCGGGAGCGCTGCAGGAACTGTGGGCCGGACAAGCGGGCGTGACCATCACTCCGGGGCTTCTGCTGGGGTTCGCGATACTCATAGAGATCCCGATCGCGATGATCTTCGCGTCCCGCGTCCTCAAGCCGGGGCCCAACCGCTGGGCGAACACCGTGGCAGCGGTGATCACCACCGTGTTCGTCGTAGGCGGCGGCTCGCTGACCCCGCACTACGTGTTCTTCGCGGCCGTTGAAGTCGCGTGCATGGCGCTGATCGTCTGGTTGGTGTGGACGCGGCGCAGCTCAGAATCCGATTGAGGAAGGGCGACATGGCTCTCAACGACTACCCGATCGACGTGCGCGCCGACTACCCCGAGCGCAGCTCACGCGGATGGGCGGCGCTCACGATCCTGCTGATCAAGTTCCTCGCCCTCATCCCGCATTTCTTCGTCCTCGTCTTCCTCGGCATCGCCCAGTTCTTCGTGGCGCTGGTCGCGCAGGTGGCGGTGGTCATCACCGGCGAGTATCCGCCGCGCATGTTCGCCTTCGTCGCGGGGGTGCTGCGCTGGGGCACTCGCGTCTCGGCCTTCGTCCTCTCGCTGAGCGACCGCTACCCGCCGTTCACCCTGCAGCCCATCGACGACTATCCCGTGGACGTGATGGCGGAGCGGCCGGCGCAGAGCAGCCGCCCGTATGCGCTCTTCACCGTGATCGTCGAGCTCGTCTTCATCGCGGCGATCATCGCCTTGGCCGCGCACTTCGCGCGGGACACGGGCGGGGGAGCGTCCACAGGGCGCAGCTACAACTTCTCGAGCAACGCCGGGACCGGCCTGCTCCTCCGCCAGATCGCCGCCCTGCCGCACCTCATCGCGCTCTTCTTCCTGGGCATCGCCGTCTTCGTGCTCTGGCTCGTCACGCAGTGGGTGATCCTCTTCAGCGCCCGCTTCCCGCGCGGCATGTTCGGCTTCGTCGCCGGCTTCGTCCGCTGGCAGACTCGGGTGAGCGGCTATGCCCTGGGGCTGAGCGACCGCTACCCGCCGTTCACTCTCGAAGCGCCGACCACAGCGCCCGAGCCAGCGCTCCCTTCGACAGCGCTCCCTCCCGCGCAGTGGTACGCGGACCCCAGCGGCCGCCATGCGCACCGCTACTGGGACGGCGCCCAGTGGACGTCGCAGGTGGCCGACGACGGGACTACCAGCGTGGACGCGCTCGCCGGTCCCGGTTCAGGCCCTCCGGGCTGAGCGCGCGAGCGCCGCTGGCTGACGCCGCCGGCGTACCAGCCGGCGCAGAAGAGGACCATGTACGTGTCTGGGCGGCAAGCGCAACGCGCTTTGACGAGAGAGGAGACGCGAATGAATACGTCCGTCGGTGGAGGAGTGCGAAAGCAGAAGGTCGGAGGCTTGGCAGCGTTCTACCTGACTGCAGCCTACCTGGTGGCGATGCCCTACTTCCTCATAGTCGTGAAGTACCAGGATGTCGTGGATCCCATTGAGAAGGTGGCCCTGCTCGTAGGCAACCACAACAGCATGCGGGTCATGTATCTGATCACCTATGTGATCTTCGGCCTCGTCCTGGCCGTCTTGTCACTGGCGCTCTACCCGCGCCTGCGGAACGGAGCCCCGATCCTGGCCCAGGCGGCGACGGCTGTGGGGCTCATCTGGGCCGTCGTGCTCGTCGCCAGCGGGATGATCTTCAATGCCGGCGCGGCGGCGGTCGTCGGGCTCCACGGCGCCGATCCGGCGCAAGCTGTAGCGGCCTGGCAGGCGATCGAGCCTGTGGCTCAGGGCCTCGGTGGATCCGGCGGTGAGCTTCTCGGCGGTCTGTGGATCCTGCTGGTGAGCGTGGCAGCTCTGCGCACCGGGGGACTGCCCAAGGCGCTGAACTGGCTCGGCGTGGCGATCGGCGCTGCAGGTGTCATTTCAGTCGTGCCGGCACTCAACGACGTGGCATACGGCTTTGGGTTGCTGCAGATCGTGTGGTTCGCGTGGCTGGGCATCGCTCTTCTGCGCTCGACGACGCGAGCGGCTGATCCGGCAATGGAGAGCCTGAGCCCCCTGAGCCAGGAAACAGCTGCCTGCCCTTACGCGACGGTCTAACGACGGCATGCAGCAGAAAGCGCGCCCCGCTCGAGCATTCTCGACGAGGGAGACAGCGGGGCGCGCTTCAGTTGACGCCGAAACACGTCAGGCAGACAGACGCCTACTCGGGGCTTCGCCGGCAGCACGTGCCAAGATGGGCGTCTGACCTCAGACCGCGACGGGTGCGCGACCGGTCGGGGGCGAGGATCTCACCCCGATCACGAGCAGATACCCGAGCATCCAGACCTCGGCGGCAGTCGGGATGAGGGTCATGAACGTAGTGACCGCCTCGCCGAACGCGGGGCCCAGAAACACCGCAAGCAGGCCCACGAGATAGCAGGCGCCTCCGCCCACGAGCAGGACGCCCAGCGCCTTGGGGAACAGCCATGACTCGTAGGCGAGTAGCCCGAACGGCACCAGCCACAGGCCGTAGAAGACTCGAGCGATGAGGATGACCATCGCACGAGCCCAGTTCTCGTTCACGTGCCTCAGCAGCAGGTAGTAGACCATCGCGACGAAGACCCATGCCGTCGCCTGGATGAGATCGGCGACGACACCGGCGCGGACGAGGCCGGCGTTCGCCATCAGGTTCTGTGTGGTGGCGCTTGCGTCGCCCGGTACGTACGCCGTGCCTGTCGCGGCGTTGTAGGAGAAGGCGGCGAAGGGCGATCGGCGATCAGGACGGCCACGTTGCCCAGCCGATCGAGGAGCTCCTGCGGCAACTCGGCCAGCGCCGCCTCGGCGACCGACCCGAACTTCTCCATAGCCAAGAGCGGCCCGGGGGAGGCGGCAACGGCGTGCAGGCGCAGCACCGCCGCCCACTCGGCACTCATGCCGTCGCGGTCCGCGCTCGCGCCGAGGGAGTGACCGAGCAGGTAGCGCGCGTCCGCCTCGAGGCCGGGCGACGCGGGGCCGCGAGCGACCACGCTACGCAGGCGCTGTGCTGCGGCGCGAGTGTCGCCCTCGGCGTCTCCTTCTGGGAGGTCCAGAGTGTGATGTCAGATCCGTGCAAGGCCGGGAAGAACGGCGTAGACCCCTGGCCAACCGTCGCCGACCTCGCCCAGCACCTGCCGCCCAGCCCTTGAGGGCCGGAAGCGACCCGGTTCCAGTCACGGTTGCCGGGTACCAAGGTCTCTACGTCGAAACCTCCGTACCGGCCCACATCGACTTCACCAAATGCGAGGGCGGCTACTTCGACAGCCGGATCAGCGGGGACGGAGGGGGCGCTTCCAGCAGGGACCCGGGCAGCGAGACAGTCTGGGGATCCTCGACGTCGATGGGTACCGACCGGTCATCGACGGCGAGCACATGCCCGGGGCCACCCAGGCTCAGATCGACGAGATCACGGAGATGGTGAAGACCCTCACGCTCCGCACCACAAGCTGACCGCACGAACGCCCTCAGGATCAGCCGCCGTCGGCGACGGCCCGCCGTCACCGGCAACCTCTTCCACCTGAACCAGAACATCAGCCCCGAGGGTTAGGAGGACGCACCGCCCTCAGTCGTCCCGCGGCGACACCCTTCGGGAAACACCGGCGGGCGTTCCAATCCATGCAGTCTCTGCAGACCTGCAAGGGCTTGTTGCTTTGGTTCCCAGCCCACGCCTCAAGCTCACTCCTGTCTGGCCACCACACCTTCCGATGCTTCGTGAGACTTCCCTGCTCGTCGGGACTCGCGTGATTGCAGGTTGGTCTCTGCAGCCTCATGGTGTCGGCAGATCTGCCCTGGATGGAGAACCCGTCTGCATTCTCGACGATCTACTTCACGAAATCTTCGTGTGCCCCGCTATCTTCGCCATCGTGGAATACCTCCATGGCATTCTCCCTTCGCATGGGGGAGGCCGTACTGGCTTTCCCCGCACAATGAAGGAGCAGTCTAACGACTTGCCGGTGGATGGCCGGGACGGGCATCGCCTTCTTCTGTATCGGCTTCAGGGTCTTCGGGGGACGGCGTCTGCAACCCGGCTGTAACCGTTCGCCTGCCTGCTGACCGTGTTCTGCGGCTCGCTCCATACTTGTCCCCCTCGTGGGCCGCTAGCTCAGTTGGGAGAGCGCCTCCGTTTGGGCCTGTACTCCGGTTGTGGTGACCGGAGGCTGATGGGTCACTATCCCCAAGCAGAGACAGTCGCGGGGGACCGCCCAGCCGGTCGGCGCCGTTCCGCCCACATGCATGAGAGGGCCGGGGCGGCTCGCGCCGCCCCGGCCCTCTTGACCGGGTCCGTGCTCCCAGGGGGAAGGAGCCGGGCCGGCTTCGGGACGCGGTCGTCACTCGCGAGAGTGACGACCGCGTCTCCGTCTCTCACTCGTACTGGATGGCCTCGAGGATCCGCGTGCCCGCGGCGCGGCGCGCCGGC